>NZ_DURI01000224.1 GCF_012837295.1 Corynebacterium sp.
CCCCGCCCCGCCGCCGCGACGGCCCGCGCCGCGCGGATCCGCCGCTTCCTCTTCGCGGCCGCCGGCGTGCACGGGGTGGCGCTGCTGCTGATCATTTCGGTGGCGGTCATCGGCGTGACGGTGACCGGGGCGGGCTTCACGCCGCTGCCGGCGACCATCGCTTCGTCGTGGATGCTGCTCAATCTGGCGCCGTTCGAGTTCGGCGGCACGGATCTGGGCCTCGTGCCCGCGGTGCCGGCGATGGCGTATTTCGCGGCCGTCGCCTGGCGCATCCGCCGAGAGGTTTCGGGGCCGGTGAGCATCCGGGACGTGCGGACCATGGCGGCGGTGTTCCTGGGCGTGCCGGTGGTGTTGACCGTCATCGCCTGGCTGATGTTGTGGGATGCCTCGGGCGTGCTGAGGATCGACGCGCCCTTCTTCCCGGCGGCGATCGCCTCGACGGTGGCCATTCACGTCGCGGCTCTCGTCGCGGGCATGGGGCCGCGGCTGTCGCGCGCGCTGCTGCGCCGCAGGGCGTGGCCGGAGTGGCCGTTGGCGTCGCTGCGATTGGCGGCCTCTTACGTGGGCTGGCTGTGGGCGGCGGGTGCCGTGGCGGTGATCGTGTCCATGGTGTGGCATCACGCCTCGGTCCGCGAGACGCTCGGCATCGCCGACGGCGGGGCCGGGTTGTTCGGCCTCCTGCTGCTGTCGGTCGGCTATCTGCCGAACATCGCCTTCGGCGCCGCGGGCGTTCTCGTCGGCGCCCCGGCGAACGTCGGCGTGGCGGAGGCCGGGCTGTTCGCGGTGTCCCCGGGCACTCTGCCGCCGTTGCCCACGTTGGCCGCGATGCCGCAGTCGCATCTCTCGCCGGCGTTCGGGTTGCTGCTGGCGGTGCCGGTGGGCATCGCGGTGTGGTGCGTGCACCGGCATCTGAAGCGCGCCGATTCCGAGCGCCCGTACGTCGAGGTCGTCGTGGCCGCGGTGATGGCCGGGGTCCTCGTCGCCGCGCTGGCGCTGTTGCTGGGTGGCGAGGTCGGCCAGTACGGCTGGTCGGGCGCCAACTGGTGGCTGGCCGGCGTGCTGGCGTCGGTGTGGCTGGTGGTGCCGGGCGCCGTCGTCGCGGTGATGGTCGCGGGGCTGCCGCGTCCGGCTGCGTTGGGGATGCCGGAGCAGGAGCTTGACGACGCCCCCTCGGCAACCGTCGGGCCCGACACCGAAGAAGAGGCCGTGGATGAAGAGGTGGCCGACGAAGATGACGCCGGCGAAGACGCCGCCGAAAAAGAGGTCGCCGACGAAGCTGTCGCCGAAGAAGCAGCGCCCGCCGAAGCAGAGGCCACCGACGAAGCTGTCGCCGAAGACGATGCGGCCACTGAGGAAGAGGCCCCCAATGAGGTGGTGGCCGACGAAGAGGCCGTTGAAGAAGAGGTCACTGAAATAGAGGTGGCCGACGGCGATGAGGCCGACGCCGTCGTAAAGCGGGAACCGGACGCCGACCCGGACGGCGACGCCCCGCGTTCCTGACCGGGGGAGGTCGGGCCGGGGCGGTCCGGGCGGGTGGGTAGACTGTTCAGCCGTGACCGAATCACACAGCGCCCGGCCGGATGACGCGGCGGCGCCCCTGACCATCGTCGTGCTGGCCTCCGGCACGGGCTCGTTGCTGCAGTCGATGCTCGACACGCTCGACCCGGCGCGCGTGCGCGTGGCCGCCGTCGGCTCCGACAAGGACTGCGAGGCGCTGAAGCGGGCCGACGAGGCGGGGATCCCCTCCTTCCAGGTGCCGTTCGATGCCGCCGCCCGCGCCGACCGTGCGGGCTGGGACGCGACCCTGCTGGCCGCGGTGCGCGAGCATCGCCCGGATTTCGTCGTGTCGGCGGGGTTCATGCGCATTCTCGGGCAGGGGTTCATCGACGCCTTCCCGGACCGGATCGTCAACACCCATCCCGCCCTGCTGCCGTCGTTCCCCGGCGCGCACGCGGTGCCGGATGCGCTGGCGCACGGGGTGAAGGTCACCGGAACGACGGTGCACATCGTCGACGCGGGCGTGGACACGGGGCCGATCCTCGCGCAGGAGGCGGTCGTCGTCGAGGACGGCGACACCGTGGACACGTTGCACGAACGCATCAAGATCGTCGAGCGTCGGCTGCTGGTCGACGTTCTCCACACCATCTCGGAACGCGGAATCACGCGGGACGGACGAAAGGCGAAGTTTTCATGACCCAGGATCACGGCAGCATGGACCGCAAGCCCATCAAGCGCGCGCTCATCAGCGTCTACGACAAGACCGGTCTGGAGGATCTCGCCCGCGCCCTCCACGACGGCGGCGTGCAGATCGTGTCCACCGGCTCCACCGCGTCCCGCATCGCCGACGCCGGCGTGCCGGTGACCCCGGTCGAGGAGCTCACGGGCTTCCCGGAGTGCCTCGAGGGCCGGGTGAAGACCCTCCACCCGCGCGTCCACGCCGGCATCCTCGCCGACACCCGCAAGGACGATCACCTGTCGCAGCTCGCGGACCTGGGCGTCGAGCCCTTCCAGCTGGTCGTGGTGAACCTGTACCCGTTCACGGAGACCGTGGCGTCGGGCGCCGACTTCGACGCGTGCGTCGAGCAGATCGACATCGGCGGCCCGTCGATGGTCCGCGCGGCGGCGAAGAATCACCCGTCGGTGGCCGTGGTCGTGGATCCGGCGAAGTACGGCGAGGTCGCCGAGGCGGTCGCCGGCGGCGGTTTCACCCGCCCGGAGCGCACCGCCCTGGCCGTCGACGCGTTCCGCCACACGGCGTCCTACGACGTCGCGGTCGCGTCGTGGATGGGTTCCCAGCTTGACGACGAGTCGGCCGGCACTGATTCGGCGGATGGCGCCGTGGCGTTCCCCGAGTGGTTCGGCCACACCTACGAGCGTTCCGCCACCCTGCGCTACGGCGAGAACCCGCACCAGGCCGCCGCGCTGTACGTCGACCCGTCGGCGCCCGCGGGCCTGGCCCAGGCGGAGCAGTTCCACGGCAAGGAGATGAGCTACAACAACTACACGGACTCCGATGCCGCGTGGCGCGCCGCGTGGGATCACGAGCGCCCGTGCGTGGCCATCATCAAGCACGCGAACCCGTGTGGCATCGCGGTGTCGGACGAGTCGATCGCGAAGGCGCACCTGGCGGCCCACGCGTGCGACCCGGTGTCCGCGTTCGGCGGCGTCATCGCGGTCAACCGCGAGGTGTCCGTCGAGATGGCCGAGCAGGTCGCGGAGATCTTCACCGAGGTCATCGTCGCCCCGGGCTACGAGGACGGCGCCGTCGAGGTGCTGAGCCAGAAGAAGAACATCCGCATCCTCCAGGCGCCGGCGCCGCAGGGCGAGGCCACCGAGTACCGCCAGGTCTCCGGCGGCATGCTGCTGCAGGAGCGCGATGCGCTGCAGGCCGAGGGCGACGACGCCGCGAACTGGACCCTGGCCGCCGGCGAGGCCGCCGACGACGAGACCCTCGCGGACCTGGTCTTCGCCTGGAACGCCGTGCGCGCCGTGAAGTCCAACGCCATCCTGCTGGCCCGCGACGGCGCCACCGTGGGCGTCGGCATGGGCCAGGTCAACCGCGTCGATGCCGCGAAGCTGGCGGTCGAGCGCGCCAACTCCCTGGCCGGCGACGACGAGCGCGCCCGCGGGGCGGTCGCCGCCTCCGACGCGTTCTTCCCCTTCGCCGACGGTTTCGAGATGCTCGCCGAGGCCGGCGTCCGCGCCGTCGTCCAGCCGGGCGGCTCCATCCGCGACGCCGAGGTCATCGAGGCCGCGAACAAGGCCGGCGTGACCATGTACCTGACGGGCGCGCGCCACTTCGCGCACTAGTCGCGCACCGGTCGCCCGATAGACGAAGGCGGCCCCCGGGGATCACCCGGGGGCCGCTTTTTCGTGCGTGGCCGTGCGTCAGCCCAGCACGAGGTGGACGGTCCGCCATCCTCCGGCGGGACGTTCCTCGCGTTCCGACGGCCGGTCGCCGTCGAGGCGGAACGACCCCGTCGCCCGCAGCAGCGCGGCGATGGCGCAGCGGATTTCGATGGTGGAGATCAACCGGCCCGGGCACACGTGGGGGCCGGTGCCGTAGACGAGGTTGGCGGCGGCGTTGGCCTCCGGCCGGAATTCGTCGGGGTCGCCGAAGACGTCCGCGTCGCGATTGGCGGCGATCCAATCCAGCTCGACGCGCGACCCGGACGGGATGACCGCGTCGCCGACCTCGACGTCGGCGGTGGTGACGCGGCGGTTGGCGGGGAAGGGGTCGTCGATGCGCAGGATCTCGTCGATCGCCGCGTCCAGTTCGGCGGCGTGGGCGGTCTCGTCGGCGGCCCAGGCGCGCATGCGGTCCTGCAGCTCCGGTCGGGCGGCGAGGTAGTGGCCCACCACGCCGATCGACGCCGCGATGGAGCCGAGGTCGCCCGCGGTCCAGTTGCGCAGGATGGAAACGATCTCCTCGGTCGTCAGGGGACGCGAGCCGCCGGGCGCGGCGGGATCCTCGACCCGGTCCGCCATCAGGCGGGACGTGGGATCGGCGCCCGCGCCCCCGTCCGGTTCCTTGTCGGCGAGGATCCCGCGGATGATCTCGTCGAACCGGCGGGCGACCTCGGCGGTGCGCCGGCGATCGCCGGAGCGGGTCGCCGCATGGTTGTCGTCCATCCACCCGGTCAGCGTGGCGTCGAGGGAGTCGGGCCAGCCGAGCCATTCGCACTGGGAGCGCACCGCCACGCGGCGGCCGAATTCCCGGACCAGCTCCACGCCCGAGGCGGGGCCCTCGACGAGCCGGGCGGCCGCGTCGTCGGCGATGTGCCGGATCGACGGCTCCAGGGGGCGGATCACGTCATCGGCCAAGTGCCGGTCGATGACCGCCCGGAACCGCCGGTGCTCGTCGCCGTCCATGCCGTTGGGCACGTTGAGGTGCGAGGATGCCGCGCTGGAGAATCGCCGCGGGTCGCGTGCCGCGGCCTCCACCTCGGCGTGGCCCCGCAGGGCCCATGTGCCGTCCGGCCCGCGCCCGACCGGGCACCGGGACTCGGGGGAGGGGGTCGTTCCGGCCATTTCAAAGTCCCTTCATCGATGCGTATTTGACGGTCGACTCCGACGATACGTCGGTCCGGCGCGGCCCGCCCGGGTCCCGGTTAC
>NZ_DURI01000225.1 GCF_012837295.1 Corynebacterium sp.
CTGCTGTCGCGGCGCGACGTGGTCGTCGTGAGCTCCGTGTCCTGCATCTACGGCCTGGGCACGCCCCAGTCCTACCTGGACAGGTCAGCGATGCTGCGCACCGGCGACGAGGTCGACCGCGACGAATTCCTGCGCCTGCTCGTGGACATCCAGTACGCCCGCAACGACATCGCGTTCACGCGGGGCACGTTCCGGGTCAAGGGCGACGTCGTCGACATCATCCCGGCGTACGAGGAGTTGGCCGTGCGGGTCGAGTTCTTCGGCGACGAGATCGACTCCCTCTACTACCTCAATCCGGTGACGGGCGACGTCGTCAGGCAAGTCGAGGAACTGCGGATCTTCCCCGCCACGCACTACGTCGCGGGCCCGGAGCGCATGGAACGCGCCATCGAGGAAATCAAGATGGAGCTGACCGAGCGGCTGGCGGATTTCGAGAACCGCGGCAAGCTCCTCGAGGCGCAGCGGCTGCGGATGCGCACCGAGTATGACCTGGAGATGATCCAGCAGGTCGGGTTCTGCTCGGGCATCGAGAACTACTCGCGGCACATCGACGGGCGTGCCGCGGGCTCTGCGCCGGCGACGCTGATCGACTATTTCCCGGAGGACTTCCTCACCATCATCGACGAGTCGCACGTGACCGTGCCGCAGATCGGCGGCATGTTCGAGGGCGATGCGTCGCGCAAGCGCAACCTCGTCGACTTCGGGTTCCGCCTGCCGTCGGCGCTGGACAACCGGCCGCTGACCTTCGAGGAATTCGACGCCCGCGTCGGCCAGGTCGTGTTCATGTCCGCGACGCCGGGGCCGTATGAGCTCGGCCAGACCGGCGGCGAAGTGGTCGAGCAGGTCATTCGCCCGACGGGCCTGGTGGACCCGAAGGTGGTGGTCAAGCCGACGCAGGGCCAGATCGACGACCTGATCCACGAGATCCGGCTGCGCGAGGAGAAGGGCGAGCGCGCTCTGGTGACCACGCTGACCAAGAAGATGGCGGAGGATCTCACCGACTACCTGCTGGAAAACGGCGTGCGCGTCCGCTACATGCACTCCGACGTGGACACGCTCAAGCGCGTGGAGCTGCTGCGGCAGCTGCGGCTCGGCGACTACGACGTCCTGGTGGGCATCAACCTGCTGCGCGAGGGCCTCGACCTGCCCGAGGTGTCGCTGGTCGCGATCCTCGACGCGGACAAGGAAGGGTTCCTGCGGTCGACGACGTCGCTGATCCAGACGATCGGACGTGCGGCGCGAAACGTCTCCGGCGAGGTGCACATGTACGCCGACTCGATCACCGACTCCATGCGCAACGCGATCGAGGAGACCGAGCGGCGCCGCGAGAAGCAGATCGCTTACAACACCGAGCACGGCATCGACCCGCAGCCGCTGCGGAAGAAGATCGCGGACATCCTCGATCAGGTCCACGAAAACCAGGCCGAAGGCGGCGACGGAGACGCTGCGGATTCGGCGGCGGTCGATGCGGCGCTGGCCGAGCGCGCGACGGTGGAGGGGATGCCCAAGGCGCAGCTGCAGAAGCTCATCGACGACATGACCGCCCAGATGGGCGCTGCGGCGCGCGAGCTGAAATTCGAGCTCGCGGGCCGCCTGCGCGACGAAATCTACGACCTGAAAAAGGAATTGCGCGGCATGGAGGAAGCCGGGCTGGAGTAGGTCGCGAGGCGAACGGGGTTAGTGACGGGGGATACTTTTCTTATTGGCTGAGATGCGCGTCACATCGGGTGCTCGGCGTGATGACGTGGGCCGATGGCGCGATTTGAGTGAATCGCCATTCGCGCACTGCGGAAAATCGCCGGTCCACCGGGGCCGGATTTTGCTAGGGTTGGGCGAAGGAACACGGCCCGAGTGGCAATCCGGACGTGAGTCGCATCACGTCGATCCCGGTCGGTTACGATCGATCGCGATCGAAATCGTCTCGACAAAAGTCATTCTCGAACATCACCAACACCGAGTTTTGCGGAAGGCAGTTTTCATGAGCGCTTACCAGACCATCGTCGTCGGCACCGACGGCTCGAAGTCCTCGCTTCTTGCAGTCGAGCGCGCGGCGTCCATCGCCGCGGCGTTCGATGCGACCCTGGTCATCGGCTGCGCCTACTACGAGAACCAGGAGGCCGCCTCCTCGACCCTGCGCCAGGATTCGGTCCAGGTGCTCGGCGACGACCCGGCCCAGCAGAACCTCGCCGCCGCCAAGGAGGCCGCCGAGGCCGCCGGCGCCAAGAACGTCCAGACCGAGGTCAAGGCCGGCTCGCCGGTCGAGGCCCTCATGAGCCTGGTCAACGACCACGATGCCGACCTGCTGGTCGTTGGCAACCGCGGCATCAACTCCCTGACCGGCCGTCTGCTGGGTTCCGTCCCGGCCGACGTCGCGCGCCAGTCCGACTGCGACGTGATGATCGTCCACACCGTCGCCTAAGCACCACCGCGACTCGACCCCGGCTCCTTTTCGGAGCCGGGGTTTTCGCGTGTCCGGCTGGCGGGGAAACTCCGGGCGGATGCCGGGGGAAGGGCGGAGGGACTCCGCTTTACGACGGCCCGTGGCCGGCGCGCCGAATCAAGGGGCGGTCACGATCGGCGGCAACGACACCGGTTGCCCGTCCGCGACGACGGTGAGGCCCTGCGTCGCGCGGGTGAGGGCGACGTAGAGATCTTGCAGGCCCTGGGGCGATTCGGCCACGATCGCGTCGGGGTCGACGAGGATCACCTCGTCGAACTCCAGCCCCTTGGCTTCGTCGACGTCGTGCACGGGCACGTGGCCGTCGTCAAGCGATGCCGCGCCAAGCTGCGCCTTCACGCCTTCGACCTGCGCGGCGGGGGCGATGACGGCCGTCAGCCGTGAGCCATCGGAGGCATCCCGCGCGATCGCCAGAGCACGGTCGAGGCGCTCCGTCCGGACCGGCGCGCGGCCGGTGGAGCGGATCGACCGGGGCGGCTCGGCCTCCGGCGCGATGCGGGAGAGGACGTCGGCGGCGACGTCCATGATCTCCGAGGGCGTCCGGTAGTTGATGGTCAGGCGGTGCAGCCGCCAGCGGTCGCCGATGACCGGGTTGAGCGCGCCGGCCCAGCTCTCCGCGCCCGCGGGGGAGCCGGTCTGGGCGATGTCGCCGACGATGGTCATCCAGCCGTTGGGGGAGCGGCGGCGGATCATCCGCCACGCCATCGCCGACAGCTCCTGCGCCTCGTCGACGATGACGTGCCCGTAGGTCCACTCGCGGTCCTCGGCGGCGCGGTCGGCGGTGCTGCGCACGTCGCGGTCGCGGTGTCGTTCGGCCAGCGCCTCGGCGTCGATGAGGTCGTAGGCCATGAGGATTTCGGCGTCGGAGCCGTCGTCGAGCTCCTGCTGCGCGGAGCCGGTGAGGATGTCCAGGGCGTCCTGGGCCTCCTCGATCTGCGCGCGCCACCATTCGCGTTCGCCGCCGGTATCGGCGACGTCGCCCAGGAGCTCCGCGAGTTCGTCGAGCAGCGGCGGATCCGACGGGCCCATCGGGGTGCCTGGTGCGCGCAGCAGCGCCGCGCGCGTGGCGTCGTCGTATTCGGCGGCGGCCGAGGCGATGCGCTCCTCCGACTCCAACAATTCGGTGAGCAGCCGTTCCGGCGTCAGCTCCGGCCACATGTCGTCGAGGACACCGGAAATGACCGCGTCATCGTCGAGTTCGTCGCGCAGGTCGGCGATGTCGGTCACCGACAGGAGGTTCTCGCCGCCGAGCGGGTCCGCGCCGATTTTGTCGGCCAACGTGCGCGCCAGCGACTCGACCAGGTGCTCGCGGAACAGGGGGCGCGCCAGATTGTGCGGCTTGCGTGACCGGCGGGCGCGCGTGCGGGCGGCCCGCACCATCGGCGGGGTGACGGTCAGCTCGACGCCGTCGAACGTCACGGTCTCGTCGTCGGTCGGGTCCGGCTGCCGGTCGCGGACGGCCCGTCGCAGGATGTGGACCATCTCCTCCGACCCCTTCACCTCGCGGGTGGCCAGGGATTCCGCGCCCGTGCCGGACACGCCGGGGTAGAGGTCGGCGATCGTCCGCAGCACCACGCCCGTTTCGCCGAGGCTCGGCAGAACGCGCGAGATGTACTCGAGGAAGGTCGTGTTCGGGCCGAGGATGAGCACGCCCGTCTTCGCCAGCTGATCGCGGTGCGTGTACAGCAGCCACGCCACACGATGCAGCGCGACCGCGGTCTTGCCGGTGCCGGGCCCGCCCTGCACGACCATCGCGCCGCGGCCGGCGTCGCGGATGATCAGGTCCTGTTCGCGCTGGATGGTCTCCACGATCCCGCGCATGTGGCCGGTGCGCGCGGAATCGATCACCTCGCGCAGCACCGCCTCGCCGCCGACCCCGTCCTCGATGCGCCGTTCGCCGGCGCCGTCGGTGCCGTCCGTCCCCACGGTTGCGCCACCGTCGGCGCCGTGCTCGCCGGCTGCCGGGCCATCTCCGCCGGTCAGTCGCTCGTCGTCGATCGCGCGGACGGTCCGGCCGCGGGTGCGCAGGTGCCTCCGCAGAGTCACGCCCTCCGGGTGCGCCGTCGTGGCCAGGTAGAACGGCCGGGCCTGCGGGGCGCGCCAATCCATCAACAGCGAACGGTATCCGTCGTCGGCGTCGGAAAGCCCCATGCGCCCGATGTACCTGCGGTCCAGCTCCGGGGCACCGGGCGCGGGATTGTCGGGTTCGTCGTCGGCGATGTCGATGCGCCCGAAGACCAGGCCGACCTCCGCATGCCGGTACCGCTCCAGATTCGCCTGCAGCCGCTGGTACTCCACCTCGCGCTCGACGCGGGCCTGCGGCTCCGGATCATCGTCGAGCATGACCTTGCGCAGAGCCTCCTGGTCGCGGCGGCGCGCGGCGTCCAAATGCGAGTACACCTCGTCCAGGTGCTCTTGCTCGGCGGGCAGATCGGGGTGCTGCACGTGCGCTCCATTCGTGATCGGGGGAAGGGGCCATTTTACGCGACGCCGCTTCCGGGCCGGGCAGGTGCTTGACGACGCCCCGACGCGCCGCCTCGAAAAGCCCGCACACGCGAAG
>NZ_DURI01000027.1 GCF_012837295.1 Corynebacterium sp.
GTCATGCCGGGCGACAACGTCGACATGTCCGTCACCCTGATCCAGCCGGTCGCGATGGACGAGGGCCTGCGCTTCGCCATCCGCGAGGGTGGCCGCACCGTCGGCGCCGGCCGCGTCACCAAGATCACCAAGTAATTCCCGGTGTTCTAGCGGACTGATCGCCCCGGTTTCCGGGGCATCGCCCGCGGCCTGCAAGAGGGCCCCGCTCCCGAGTTTTCTCGGGGGCGGGGCCCTCTTCTTTTTCCCTTCCTCTTTTCCCGCTTCCCATTCCCGCTCCTTGCTTGACGACGGGCGGCGCTCAGCAGGCCGGCGCTCAGCCGTTCGGAGGCCGGTCGAGTCGCACCAGGTATCGGGTTCCGCAGTCGAGATCTCCGATTGCCGCGTCGACGTCGGCGGTGGACTCCTCACACAGTCGGCGGACGGCGGTGAAGTCGGCGTCGGGGGAGAGGTCGAGGGTGATCGTGATGACTTCCCGGCCGCGGTCGACTTCGGCCCGACCCCTGGCGCGGCGGATTCCGTCGGCGGTCTGGAGGTGCTTGGCCACGGCCTCGGCCACGTCGGCTAGGTGGAAGCGGAGTTCGCCGGTGCCATCGGAGGCCTCGTCGATTTTCGTTCGCGTCAGGCGACGGTCGAGGTTGGCAGCGAGCAAGGCCACCGCGAGGACGACGCCGAGAATCGCGGCGGCGGCGAGTGCCCAGGTGAACCACTCGGCGGCGACATGACCCGGGAGCCTCGACGGTCGTAGCCCATCGGTCCAGGCGGAAAACGGGCGGACGTCGAACCGGGCGGCGAGGCCGAGCAGCCCCGCCTCGAGAAGAATCGCCCCGAGCAGGCCCGCGACGACGCGGTCGAGGATGGCGGTGGTTCGTCTCATCGGTCCAGTTCCTCCCCGGATCCGGCCTGCGCTCCCGGCCCCCGGCGATCGATCCCGTCGTTGGGCCGGAGGAAGCGCACCTTCACGGTCGGCGCCTCCGCGAGGATCTCCCCGAGCTCGCGTTCGGCGGCGTCGCGGACGGCGGCGGCGAGGTTCACGTCGTCGACGGACCCGCCGGCGTCGGCGGTCACGGTGACGACGCGTGATCCGGCGACGGCGCTCGCGTCGAACACCCCGGGGCAGCGGCGGGCGGCGCGGGCGGCGATCCGCCCGACGTCGATGGGCCGGACCCACAGGTCCACGTCGGCGCTTGCGCGGACATGGGTGCGCCGCCGCGGTTTGACCGCCACGAAGAGGAGGGCCAGGCCGATCGCCAGCCCGAGGACGGAAGCGGGCAGCAGGACGGTGTCCCAACCACGGCCGTCCAGCCAATCGACGAATCCGGCGATGATCTCGGGGCGGTCGATCGCGCCCATGCGCGAGAGCCAGTCGTGGCCGGCGACGATTCCGATCGCCGTAAGCGCCACCGTGACCAGATGCGCCACGGGCCTGGCCGCGGGCGCGGCAAGCGGGATGGGGGCGGCGCGGTGCGCGGGCCGGTGGTTCATCGGGCACCGCCTCTCCTTCGGGGCGCTCGGACGGGGCGCAGGTCCATCGGCGGGGGAGCGGACACCGGCCGCACGCGCAGCGGCGCGGGATTCGGATGGGCCAGGGATGGGCGTCGCGGGTGCCCGGCGACGTCATCGGCGCCGACCCTGGGCCACGGGCGGTCGCCGTCTGCGCCCGCGATGGTGGCGACGCGCACGTCACACCGGGTGACCGTCATTCCCGTCGCATCCGCGACCCAGGCGATGATGGTGTCGCGCACGGCGCCGGCGATGTCGCGGACCGGGGCGGGCCAGGACACCGCGATGTCCGTTTCCACGGACACGGCTCGCCCCCGGGGATCCACGTTGGCGTCGACCCGCGGGTAGCCGCGGCCGGCTATGCGGTTGATGGCGCTGCCCGCGGGAATCGTGCCCGGCACCGAATCGATGGCCGCGACGATGATCTTTTCCACCGCCTTTTCCGTGATGACGGTGCCGCCCCGGGCGCCGGCTCCGGCGGGCGATGTCGGTGACGCGGCCATGTCAGCGGCGCCCCCGCCTGCCACTCGTCGCGGAGCCGAGGATGTCGCGCAGATCGATGAGCCCGTCGCGGTGCGCGCCGACGACGCCGCCGACGGCCGCGAAGACGAGCCCCATCAGAAATCCGACGAAACCGCCGGCGGCCGTCGCGATGGCCAGCAGCAACCCCGCGTACACGCCGAACTTCAGGTTTTCCATGATTCTCCCGTCCTCCTGCTTTCTCCCGTCGTCTGCTCCGTCTGCTCCGTCTGCTTCGTCTGCGTCGTTTGCGTCGTTTGCGTCGTCTGCGCCGCACGCGCCACGTCGGCGACGATCACGTCGATGGGGAACCGGCCTCCGAGCGCGTCATTCGCCGCCGCCCGCGCCACCTCGCTCGTCAAGGCCAGCGGGACGGGATCCTCGGGATCGAAGAGCGCGCGCAGGTGCAGCTCGAGACGGCCACCGGCCCAGCGCAGGCCGGGCACCCGAAGCCCCGCATACAGGAGGGCGACTTCGCCGTGCCGCCCCGAGTCGAACCCGTCGACGGTCGGGACGGCGAGCACGGCATCCGCGACGGCGCGCGCGTCAGAGGACGCGGGCCGGCTGGGGGCCGCCATGATCCTCGTCCTCGTCGTCGTCCTGGGGCAGGTGCACGTCGTGGACGGTGACGTTGACCTCGGTGACCTCGAGGCCGGTCATCCTCTCCACCGACACGATGACGTTCTCGCGGATCGCGTCGGCGAGTTCGTGGATGGCGACGCCGAACTCGGCGACGATCGCGACGTCGATCGCGGCCTGGAATTGCCCGACCTCCACCGCCACGCCCTGCTGCACGTCGACTCCGGCTCCGGGGATGCGCTCGCGGACGGCGCCGACGAAGCGCGCCCCGCCGCCGCCCAGCGCGTGGACCCCGGATACCTCGCGCGCTGCGATGCCGGCGATCTTGGTCACCACGACGTCTTCCATGATCGTGCGGCCCCGCGCGCCGGGGGCTTCGGGCGCGCCTCCGGGCGTCGGCGCCGGGCCGTCGTCAAGCAGGTGCTTTGCGACGCCCCCCGCAACCTCGACCGGCGTTCCGGAACCCGAGACGGCGCCGGTATTCTGGCCCGGATTCTGGCCGGCGTCTACGCGGGCGTCATCTCCGGTGTGCTCATGGTCGGCCATGGGAACCCCTTCCATCGTCTTGCGGCCTCGTGACCGGTTGCCCTCCATTGTGCCTCCGAATCCGCCCGCGCCGCCGGGGCCGGGCGGCCGGGGAGCGATCTTCATCACATTTTCGGAAGAGATTTGGGCGACACGCCCGGGCCGTGCTTTAATACACGGGTTGCTTTAACACGGCGTCATCGACGCGAGCCCCGCCAGGCCCCAGGGAACCGGCGCAGCCGCGGGAGACGCCGCTGGTGAAGTGAGCATGGCCACGAGAGCCGGAACCGGGAAACCGGGGTCGGCGACGTGCCCTGCGGTCAAAATGAGGGCGACACGCCCGACCGCGGGGACCGGGGTTGGCATGGCAAATACACAGCGGCAGTAGGCAGGGCACCCACGCTTCAACTCGGGGGAGCCTCTCCTGAACTGGGATATCCGGTCGTGAACCGTGCATGCGCACGGGGATGACCGTCCTCTCGGATTGCATCGGCGCTGTGCTGCGCCATGCCCGACGACGGTGGTCACACGACGAAAGCGATAACCCAGCATCGAAAATCTGGCGCTGGCCATGACCGGCTAGGCACACCGGCGCACAGAAGACAATGACAGGGTCGACGCCCCTCGAGGGCGCGCCGACCGAGGAGAGGACAAGCGTGGCGGGACAAAAGATCCGCATCAGGCTCAAGGCCTACGACCACGAGGCGATTGACGCGTCCGCGCGTCGCATCGTCGAGACGGTGACCCGTACGGGCGCCCGAGTGGTCGGCCCCGTGCCGTTGCCCACCGAAAAGAACGTGTACTGCGTCATCCGCTCGCCGCACAAGTACAAGGACTCGCGCGAGCACTTCGAGATGCGCACCCACAAGCGCCTGATCGACATTCTCGACCCGA
>NZ_DURI01000226.1 GCF_012837295.1 Corynebacterium sp.
CCCTCCGGCACTTCCCCGCCCCGCCCACGCCCACGCCCTTCAAGCCTCACGCGCCAGCTCGTGCCGAGGAGATGACAACGCCGCGTCGATAACCACGTTTCCCCAGGTCGCGGTTTTCGGTGGCATCTCCTCGGCACGAGACTGCCGGCTACCACCGCCCTGATCGTGATGCCCGCGAATGCGCAGCCGGCCCTCGCTCCCATTTCGTGCATATCTGGTTACACCCCCGGGAACGACGTTCCCGTTTCCCCAGGTCGTGGGCTTCATATTTGAAGCTGAGGCACCATAAATGCACGAAACTGGCCACGAGCCCCCGACGCGGGATCGCACACCACGGGATCAGCCGGCGCGATCGCAAACCACGGGATCCATAACGCGGGATCAATGCCCAGAGACGGGAAAACCACGGGATCAACATCGATCCCGTGGTTTAGATCCCGTGGTTTGGGCGGAGGGGCCCCTAGCCCCCCCTACGCGCCCTTGTTGGCGGTGAAGCGCTTGCGCACCTCGGCGCCGAGCCACTCGTCGACGTTGGTCCAGTACTGGTAGACGCGCTCCTCGACCTCGGGGCTGACGCCGTCCATGGCGCCGGCGATGTTGCCGGCGAGGCGGTCGCGGGCGGCATCGTCGAGGACCTCGCGGACGAGAATGCCCGGCTGGATGAAGTCGTCGTCCTCGGGGTGCTGCAGGTAGGCGCCGCGGAACGGCTCCTCCCCCTCGGCGGCCCAGAGGCCCAGGTCACCGTGGTCGGCGGACTCCTGCGAACCGCGGCCGGCGGCGTTGGAGCCGTGGACGGGCAGCTTCGGGTCGGCGAAGCGGTGGGTGGCCGCGCCATCCTGCGAGAACGTGTTCACCTGCACGGTCGGGCGGTTGACGGGCAGCTGGTCGGAGTTGGCGCCGAGGCGGTAGCGGTGGGCGTCGGCGTAGGAGAACGCGCGGGCCAGCAGCATCTTGTCGGGCGAGAAGCCGATGCCCTCGACGAGGTTCGACGGCGCGAAGGCGGCCTGCTCGATCTGGGCGAAGAAGTTGCGGGGGTTCTCGTTGAGGGTGAAGTGGCCGACGGGGATGAGCGGGTAGTCCTTCTGGGACCAGGTCTTGGTCAGGTCGAAGGGGTTCCAGCGGTAGTCGGCGGCCTCGTCGAAGGGCATGATCTGCACCTTGACGTCCCAGGTCGGGTAGTCGCCGCGCTCGATGGCTTCGAAGAGGTCCTTGCGGGAGTGGTCGGTGTCCTTGCCGACGAGCTCCTCGGCCTCGGCGTCGGTGTAGAAGTCCCAGCCCTGGCGGGTCTTGAAGTGGTACTTCACCCAGAAGCGCTCGCCGGCTTCGTTGATCCACTGGTAGGTGTGGGAGCCGAAGCCGTCCATGTTGCGCCAGGTCTTGGGGATGCCGCGGTCGCCCATGAGGTAGGTGACCTGGTGGGCGGACTCGGGCGAGGAGGTCCAGAAGTCCCACTGCATGTTGGCGTCGCGCAGGCCGGTGTCGGGGAGGCGCTTCTGGGAGTGGATGAAGTCGGGGAACTTGATGCCGTCGCGGATGAAGAAGACGGGGGTGTTGTTGCCGACGAGGTCGTAGTTGCCTTCGTCGGTGTAGAACTTCAGGGCGAAGCCGCGGACGTCGCGCCAGCCATCGGGGGAACCCTGCTCGCCGGCGACCGTCGAAAAGCGGGCGAGCATCGGGGTGACGGCGCCGGGCTGGAACAGGCCGGCCTTGGTGTACTTGGACACGTCTTCGGTGACGGTAAGTTCGCCGAAGGCGCCGCCGCCCTTGGCGTGGACGACGCGCTCCGGGATGCGCTCGCGGTTGAAGTGGGAGAGCTTCTCGATGAGGTGCGCGTCGTGGATCTGCACGCCGCCCTGGGGGCCGGTGGTCACGGAGTGCTGTTCGGAGGAGGCGGGCGCGCCGTTGAGGCGGGTGGTGGGGCCGTTGGAGGTCCCGGTGTCCAGGCCCTGGTCGGCGATGTCCTTGCTGGAGGTCATTGGGTGGTGCTCCTTCTCTTTCTGGGTCGTCGCGGGCGGTGGGTTGCGGTGGCTTTTGCTTTGCGACGACCACGTGGGGCCGGTCTGCCGTCATTATGCCTTGTGTCGCAGGCCACATGACGGGGTTTTTCCGGCGTCGACTTTCATCGTACCCGACTTATCAGTTGTGCGCTATAGATAGGCCACAATTGAAAGGGGAAGGCTAATCGGTGGTACCCCCACGGGTGTCGCCTTGCTAAGGTTGCGGCATGACTGATCGGCAGCGCGAAGATGACCGCGTCACCGCCCTGGCCCTGAAGGCCGGCCGCGGTGACCGCGCCGCGCTGACCGAGTTCATCCGCGCCACGCAGACCGACGTATGGCGCCTGCTGGCGCACTTGGCCAACGCCGACGTCGCCGATGATCTGACTCAGGAGACGTACCTTCGCGTCATGTCGGCGCTCCCCCGCTTCGCCGGCCGCTCATCGGCCCGGACGTGGCTGTTGTCGCTGGCCAGGCGCGCGTGGGTCGATTCCGTGCGCCACGACATGGCCCGCCCCCGCAAGTCCGCCGTGGAGTGGGAGGACGCGACTCAGGCGTCGTCGACCGGCACGTCGTGGGCCGAACTGGTCGACGCGCGGGTGCTGATGGAGTCGTTGGACGAGGATCGTCGTGAAGCGCTGATCCTGACCCAGGTGCTCGGCTACACGTACCAGGAGGCCGCGGACATCGCGGGCGTCCGCGTGGGCACGATCCGCTCGCGCGTGGCCCGCGCGCGCCAGGATCTGGTCGCGGCGACGGAGGGACGGGGCGACGACCCCGCCGACGACGAGGACGAGCCGAGCAACCGCCACCTCACCGCGATGTGACGGGACAGAACGCGCCCCACGGCCGGGCGCGCGGAAGCTACACCAGCAGCTCGGCGATCTGCACCGTGTTGAGTGCCGCGCCCTTGCGCAGGTTGTCGCCCGACACGACCAGAACCAGGCCACGCCCCTCCGGCACCGACTGATCCACGCGGATGCGGCCAACCAGGGACACGTCGATGCCCGTCGCCGCCAGCGGCGTCGGAACGTCGACGACCTTCACGCCGGGGGCGTCGGAAAGCAGCTCCGTTGCGCGCTCGACGTCGATGGGACGCTCGAACTCCGCATGCACCACCAACGTGTGGCCCGAGAACACCGGCACGCGCACGCACGTGCCCGCCACCGCCAGCTCCGGAATGTCCAGGATCTTGCGGGACTCGTTGCGGAGCTTCTGCTCCTCGTCCGTCTCCAGCGAGCCGTCGTCGACCAGACCGCCGGCCAGCGGCAGCGCGTTGAACGCGATCGGCTCGACGTACGGGCCCAGATCACCGGCCTGCAGCGTCGAACCATCGGTGGCCAGCTGCTCCATTCCGGCCTCGTTGGCGCGGACCTGATCAGCAAGCGTCGACACGCCCGCCAGACCGGACCCCGACACCGCCTGATACGACGACACCCGCAGACGCTGCAGGCCGGCCTCGTCATGCAGCGGCTTGAGCACCGGCATCGCCGCCATGGTCGTGCAATTCGGGTTCGCGATGATGCCCTTCGGCGGGTTCTTCGCCTCGGCCGGGTTCACCTCGGAGACGACCAGCGGCACCTCCGGGTCCTTGCGCCACGCGGAAGAGTTGTCCACGACCGTCGCGCCGGCCGCCGCGAACCGCGGCGCCTGCTCCTTCGACAGCGTGCCGCCGGCGGAGAACAGGGCGATGTCGATGCCCTTCAGATCCTCGTCCGACGCCGCGGCGACGTCCTCGACCACGACGTCCTCGCCGCGGTACTCGATGGTCTTGCCCGCCGAACGAGCCGACGCGAAGAAACGGATCTTGTCCGCCGGGAAATCCCGCTCGGCGAGAATGCTGCGCATCACGCGGCCAACCTGGCCCGTGGCACCGACGATGGCGATGGTGGTCATGTGAAACCCTCCTGGGGGTTCCGGCCCCGCAGCAGCGGAACCGAAAAGTGTCAAACGTAAAAACTCGTGTACGGGGTCGGTGAACCCGACCCGCGCGAACCTGACGCCGGTGGGCCGGGTGAAAAACCCGGCCCGCCGGCCGGCCCTCCGGCCAAGTCTAGCGGCCGGTGCCGGCGTAGACGACGGCCTCTTCCTCGCCGCCGAGCTGGAACGCCTCGTGCAGCGCACGAACCGCCGTATCCAGATCGGTGTCGCGGATCAGGACCGAAATGCGGATCTCCGACGTCGAAATCAGCTCGATGTTGACGTCCGACTGGGCCAGCGCCTCGCAGAACGTCGCGGTGACGCCGGGGTGCGACTTCATGCCGGCACCGACAAGCGACACCTTGCCCACGTGGTCGTCGTAAAGCACATCCTGCCAGTCGCCCTCGACCTGCAGCTTCTTCAGCAGCTCCAGCGCACGCGGACCATCCTCGCGGGGGCACGTGAACGTGATGTCGGTGCGGTTGTCGTCGATCGACGACACGTTCTGCAGAACCATGTCGATGTTGATCTCCGCATCCGCCACCGCGCGGAACACCTGCGCCGCCTGGCCGGCGACGTCCGGGATGCCCAAGATGGTGATCTTCGCTTCCGAGCGATCGTGCGCGACGCCGGTGAGAACTGCTTCTTCCACGGGAATATCCTCCACTGATCCGTTGACGAGGGTGCCGATTTCATTGCTGTAGGACGACCGCACGCGCAGCGGCACGTTGAACGCCCGCGCGTACTCCACGCAGCGCAGCTGCAGGATCTTCGCGCCGACCGCCGCCAGCTCCAGCATCTCCTCGAAGGAAATGTTGTCCAGGCGCTGGGCGTTCGACACGATGCGCGGGTCGGCGGTGTACACGCCGTCGACGTCCGAGTAGATCTCGCACACGTCGGCGTTGAGCGCCGCCGCCAGCGCGACGGCCGTGGTGTCCGAGCCGCCGCGGCCCAGCGTGGTGACGTCCTTGGTCTCGCGGTTGACGCCCTGGAACCCGGCGACCAGGCAAATGTGGCCCTCGTCCAGCGCCTCGCGCACGCGGCCCGGGGTCACCTCGACGATGCGGGCGTTGCCGTGACGCTCTGTGGTGATCACGCCGGCCTGCGAGCCCGTGAACGACCGCGCCGACGCGCCCAGCGACGCGATGGCCATGGCCACCAGCGAGTTCGAGATGCGCTCGCCCGCCGTCAGCAGCATGTCCATTTCGCGCGCCGGCGGCACCGGGTTGACCTGGTTGGCCAGATCCAGCAGCTCGTCGGTGGTGTCGCCCATCGCCGAGCAGACGACCACGACGTCGTTGCCCTGTTTCTTGGTCTCCACGATGCGCTCCGCCACGCGGCGGATGCGCTCCGCGTTCTCCAGCGATGAACCACCGTACTTTTGTACGACCAATGCCATGGTCGGCGTCCTCCAGACCTCATCGTCCGTCAGCCCGGGCGCAGTCCGCCCGGACGGTTGCCTTCGCGCACGAACACGCGCGCTCGGGTTTCCCGTAAACGATACAACAGTGGTCGCCGCCGCGACTCGCCGAGTTTCCCGTGGCCGCAAGCGCTTTGCACCCCCATTGCACATTCGTCCGATGCCACCGCTTTACGACGCCCACGCGCAGGTAACCTGGCGTCGTGCACAATCAACTCCTCGCGGTCTTGCTGGGCCTCGGCTCGGCGTTGACCATCGCGTGGGGGACGGTCATCCGCCACCGGCTCGCCGACGAGCTGCCCGACGGCGCCGGCACCATGTCCGGGGTGTGGGCCGTGGTGTCGCGCCCGAAGTGGTGGGCCGGAGTCATCCTGGCCATGACCGGGTACGGGCTGCAGATCGCGGCGCTGGCGTTTGGCACATTGCTGCTGGTCCAGCCGTTGTTGGTGATGTCGCTGATGTTCACCCTGCCGTTGGCCGCCAAGATCGCCGGGCGGCGGATATCCAAGTCGGAGACCGCGTGGGCGATCCTGCTGACCATCGCCGTGGCCGTGCTGGTGATTCTCGGGCGGCCGCTGCCGGGTGATCCGCAGCCGCCGTTGTCGCGGTGGATTCCGGCGCTGATCGTCGGCGCGGTGGTGTTCGCCGTGACCTACCACGCCGCAGGCACGTTGTTGAGGTCGGAAAAGGCGCTGGTCCTCGGCTTGGCCACGGGCTGGTTGTACGGCTTCGTCGCCGTGCTGTCGAAGGCCGTGGTGGACATCTGGGTCACCGAGGACTTGGGGGCGTTCTTCCGGGCGTGGGAGCTGTGGTCGCTGATCGCGCTGGCGCTGATCGGCGTGGCGGTGCAGCAGGCGTCGTTCAATGCCGGGGCGCTGCGCAATTCGCTGCCGGCCATGACGTGCGCCGAACCCGTCGTGGCATTCGTGCTGGGTTACGTGGTCCTCGGCGAGAAGTTCCAGGCGCAGGGCACGCAGTGGATCTGGATGGCCGCGGCGCTGGTGGCGATGATCGCCTCCACCGTCGTGTTGTCCCGCAAGAGCGTGTAACCGCTCCTCTTCCCCCCCCGCCTTCGCCCCGGCCCATCGCCTCGGTTCCTTGCCCGCCCCTGCTCCTCTTCTCCCCGCCTTCGCCCCGGCCCATCGCGGTGGCGGCGTGGTAAAGCACGCGACCGCGACCGGGACCCGACCCGACCCATCGCGGTGGCGGCGTCGTAAAACACGCGCCCGCGACCTCGACCGGGACCGCGACCCGCCCCATCGCATCAGTTCACGGCTGGGACCTCATGTGCCCCATAACTCGGCGGATCGCCCAAGATGGGACATCGCGATGGTCCGCGACCTGGGCTTTTACCCATCCCAGTTGTCCCATTTTGGGCGATCCATCTCAATTTGGGGCGCATGTGAAGGGAAGATGCGACGAGGAGATGTGACGGGAGCCGGCCCGAGCCCGCCTTTCGCGCGGCAGGGGTACGCCCGACGGTCCCGACCCCCGCATACGAACCGGCCGAAATCGCGGAATTCCAGGCAACCTCAACCCGCCACGTCACATCAGCCCCAAAGACAACCAGCCACGTCACATCAGCCCCAAAGAATGGTCCGCGCGTTCATTTTGAAACATCTCCCACAACGAACCCCCAGGTCGATGACAGCCTTGGTGTTTCGAAATGAACGCAACTCCCGGCACTTGGGACGGGAGTGATTCGGCCCCGGCCGACTCGATGTGGCCAACAGTTGTGGCGGAGCGCAGGGCAGGCAGTGGATCTGGATGGCCGCGGCGCTGGTGGCGTTGATCGCCTCCACCGTCGTGCTGTCCCGCAAGAGCGCGTAGTCCCGCCCCGATCAGATCATCCCGTCAGATCGCCCACGGGAACGGCACGAGCAGGTACGCGCCGACCCACGCGGAACCGAGGATCCAGGCGGCGAGGATCCAGAATCGATCGAAACGCCGCATCCTCGCGAGCACCGGCGCGAACACCAGCAACACCAGCACACCGGACAGGAACAACCGCGGCCGCGAATGCATCAGCCCGTCGCTGACCAGCACCTGCCCGACCGCCAGGCACGAAAACAGCAGCACCGGCCAGCACGCGCCCCATCGATCCGGGAAGGAGCGGGCGCGATCGGCGGAGACGGAGCCGACGGAGATGGAGGAGCCAGTCGAAGTGGAGGGATCGGCGTCGGCGGAGTCGGCAACCGAAGCGGCACGCCGCACCCGCGCGGCCCCGATCCGCGCCAGCACCCAGCCGACGAACGCCCACGCCAACGTCGCGGCCACCGCCACGATGATCACCGCTGACATGGCGTACCCGGTCTCCCGCGAGGCACCCAGGCTCTCCCACAGCCAGCGCAGCGTCGCCGCACCGCCGTCGACCTCGGAGTTCCAGCCGCGCGCCTGCGCCCCGAAATACCCGCCGGCGTCTCGAAGCTGCGCCGACGACCACAACAGGTACGCCGCCCACCCCAGCGGCGCCACGACGACAGCCGCCCACGCCCTCGGGTTGCGGCGGTCCCCCGCGATCACCGCCACGGCCAGCACGATGAACAGCCCCAGCGCCGTCGACCGGGTCAACCCCGCAAGCAGGAACAGCAGCCCGGCGCGGCCCCATCGCTTGTCGACGACGCCCACCAGCCCCCACGCCGCCAACGCTAAAAACAGCGCCTCCGTGTAGGGCATCAGCATCACGACGGCCATCGGTGCCGTGGTGGCCAGCACCGACGCGAGGATCATCGAGCGGCGGGGCAACCCCATACGGCCGGCGAGGGCCGCGGCCGCAAACGCGAACGCCGCACCGGCCACGACCGAGATGATCACGCCCGACGCCGCCGCCGGCAGGGCCGTCGCCGCCGACAGCGCCTTCATGGCGAACGGCATCAACGGGAAAAACGCCAACGAACGCCAATGCCCCGGGTCCCCGTCGACGTCTTCGAGGCCGAAATACCCGCGCTCGGCGATGTCGCGCATCCACGCCGCATCCCACGAGTTGAGCGCCGTCCACGTATCCCGGGCCACGCCCGGCCACGTCACCGGCCACCCCTGGTCCGCCAGATCCGCCACCACCGCCAACGCCACCGCGGCAACCAACACCACGCGAGTGGCTGCGTACCAGGCGATCACCGGCACCGCGACGAACCTCAGCCTCGCTCCTCCACCGGAAGCGCCGTCCGCACGCACCACTCCACCACGACGCTCGTTGTCGACCACCCACACAGGATGGCACGGGCATGGGCGTCGCAAAGCAAAGCAACCGGCGTTCCCCCCACATGCGCAATCATGTTGGGCCACCCCCACCCCGTGTGTAGGCTGCATCACATGCAGCGCGCACTCCTCCTTCTGTGCCGCGGCGGGGCTCGACTGTAAAGGGCCGGCTCCCCGTCGCGGGTTTTTCCACGTGCCGGCCAGCCCCCCTTGAATCCCCGCATACCGCGATCCCCCGCACCCTCCCGCCGGCGCCGGGGCCACCACAGGCCCCCGCCCACCGCAACCGGGCGGCACCGGGAAGAGCATCGCCCCGAAAGGTAGAGTCGAACCCCATGTCCCCCACTGACGCCTTCATCTCCGCCCCCTCCCGCATCACCACCCCCGACGGTGAGATGCCCGAGGGCCAGGCCCCCTGGAACAAGCAGCGCAACTCGGCCATGCCGACCAACCGCTACCAGCCGTACGACGTAGAGGTGCAGGACTTCCAGCTGCCCGACCGCACGTGGCCGGACAAGCGCATCACCAAGGCCCCGCAGTGGTGCGCCGTCGACCTGCGCGACGGCAACCAGGCGCTGATCGACCCCATGAGCCCCGAGCGCAAGCGCCGCATGTTCGAACTGCTGGTGCAGATGGGCTACAAGGAAATCGAGGTCGGCTTCCCGTCGGCGTCGCAGACCGACTTCGACTTCGTCCGCGAGATCATCGAAAAGGACATGATCCCCGACGACGTCACCATCCAGGTGCTGGTCCAGGCGCGCGAGCACCTGATCCGCCGCACCTTCGAGGCGTGCGAGGGCGCGAAGAACGTCATCGTTCACTTCTACAATTCGACGTCGATCCTGCAGCGCGACGTGGTGTTCCGGAAGAACCGCGACGAGATCAAGAAGATCGCCACCGACGCCGCCGAGCTGATCAAGACCATCGCCGCCGACTACACCGGCACCAACTGGCGCTGGGAGTACTCGCCGGAGTCCTTCACCGGCACCGAGGTCGAGTACGCCAAGGAGGTCTGCGACGCCGTCACCGCCGTCATGCAGCCCACCCCTGACAACCCGATGATCCTGAACCTGCCGTCGACGGTCGAGATGATCACCCCGAACGTCTACGCCGACTCCATCGAGTGGATGGACCGCAACCTGGAGCGCCGCGACTCGGTGATCCTGTCGCTGCACCCCCACAACGACCGCGGCACCGGCGTCGCCACCGCCGAGCTGGGCTACATGGCCGGCGCCGACCGCATCGAGGGCTGCCTGTTCGGCAACGGCGAGCGCACCGGCAACGTCTGCCTGGTCACCCTGGGCCTGAACATGATGACGCAGGGCGTCGACCCGCAGATCGACTTCGGCGACATCGACCAGATCCGCCGCACCGTCGAATACTGCAACCAGCTGCGCGTGCCGGAGCGCCACCCCTACGGCGGCGACCTGGTGTTCACCGCGTTCTCCGGCTCGCACCAGGACGCCGTGAACAAGGGCCTGGACGCCATGGCCGACAAGATCCGCCCGGGCGCCGACCCGAAGAAGCTGACCGACGACGAGCTGCGCGCCGCCGTGTGGGAGGTCCCGTACCTGCCCATCGACCCGAAGGACGTCGGCCGTTCCTACGAGGCCGTCATCCGCGTGAACTCGCAGTCCGGTAAGGGCGGCGTGGCGTACATCATGAAGTCCGACCACGGCCTGAACCTGCCGCGCTCGATGCAGGTCGATTTCTCGTCGGTCGTGCAGGCGGTCACCGACTCCGAGGGCGGCGAGGTCAACTCCAAGGCGATGTGGGACATCTTCGCCGGCGAGTACCTGGACCGCGAGGCCCCCGTCGAGCAGATCGCGCTGACGGTCGATGCCCCGCAGGTCGAGTCCGATGACACCCGCGTCCAGGCCCGCGTGGTCTACCAGGGCTCGGAGCAGGTCGTTTCGGGCCACGGCAACGGCCCGCTGGCGGCGTACGCGAATGCGCTGGAGCAGCTGGGCATCAACGTCGAGGTGCAGGAGTACAGCCAGCACGCGCGCACGGCCGGCGATGACGCCGAGGCCGCCGCGTACGTCCTGGCCGACGTCAACGGCCTGAAGGTCTGGGGCTGCGGCATCGCGGGCTCCATCACGTACGCGTCGCTGAAGGCCGTCACCTCCGCGGTCAACCGCGCGCTGGCCGAGGCGTAGATGGACCGCTCTCCCTCCGGGGAGCGGGGTCCTTCGCTTGACGACGCCGACGTCCCCGCCGCCCCGTCTTCCCCGTCCGAAGAGGCGTCCCCCGTCGAGGGGGGCGCCGATTCGGCGTTGCCGGATTCGGGCTCCCCGTACGTCGCGGCGGTGGTGAAGTCGACGGGCATCCACCCGAAGTCGGCGCGGATGGTGTCGCTGGGGTTGGCCACGTTCACGGCCGACGGGCAGATCACCCGCACCTGGCATGGCGTGTTCACCATCGGGGAGGATCCGGGCCCGGTGCATCTGCACGGTTTGGAGCCCGATGACCTGGACGGCGCCCCGCGCTTCGGCACGGTCCTGGGCACGGTCGGGGAATTCCTCGACGGCCGGGAGCTGATCACCCACGATCTGCCCCGCACCTGGGGGTTCATCGTCGAGGAGGCCAAGCGGGCGCGCCGACACGCGAACCGTGCGAACCGTGGCCGCCGTGGCCGTGGCCGCGGCCGCGTGCGCGCCGGCCGGATCCCCGCGCCAAAGACGGTGACGGACACTCTGGTCACCGCGCGCCGCCAGGCCATCGACGTCCCCGACACCCGACTGCGCGGCGTCGCCCGGGCGTATGGGTTGGATGCGCCGTCGCCGGTGGCCAGCGTCGACAACATCGGCGTGCCCGAGCGCGAGCGGACCATGGGCGACGTCGAGCTGCTCGTGGACCTCTGGCGCGCGCAGCGCGATCGGGGCGAGGGCGAAGAGGGTGCCGGCGGGACGTCGTCAAGCATCTTCGCCACCTGGCCCACCGACGACCTGCGCGCCGACCACGTCGGCCTGCAGCGATCCGGCGTCCGCGTCGACGCGATGGAGGCGCCGCGGCCGCAGGCGAACCCCGGCAAGTACCGGCCCGGCGGGAAGCTGAAGGCCGGCATGGAGTTCGCCATCGCGCCCGAGCTGACGTCGCCCGCCGACGACATCATCGGCGCCGGCGTGAAGGCCGGGCTCGCGTACTCCGAGAAGGTGACGCGCGAGACGTCCGTGCTCGTGTGCAACCGGCCCGCCGACGTCACGCCCGAGGAGCTCGTGGGCAAGGCCATGCACGCCCACCGCAAGGAGATTCCGCTGGTCAGCGACGTTGCCTTCCTGCGCCTGCTCGACGAGATGTAGCGCGCGGCGGGGCGGGCGGGGGGCCTCGCTGCTTTGCGACGCCCACGGCCCCGCGCCGCGCCCCATCCCCCACTTGCGCCCCACAGCTCGGGGTCGGAGCGCCCGCCCGCAGCTCGGGGCCCGCAAATCGTGCGCCGGCGCCCCGAATCCGACGCTGGTCGTGGACGTTAGTTGCACAGCGCAGCCACACGATTTTGCGTCCTGGGGTTATACCGTCGTTCACCCGGC
>NZ_DURI01000227.1 GCF_012837295.1 Corynebacterium sp.
GCCGAGGCCCGCCGCATCGACGACGATCCGGCGCGGAAGGTGCTGGCGCTGCAGTTGGCGGGGCGGATCGGGACGGCGTCGCCCGAAACGATGACCGCGACGATCGCCACCGTCATCGCACAGCTGGGCGGCGGCTCTCGCCTGCGTGGCGCGGAGGCCGTCGTGGACCCGCATGGGTTCGGCGGCGGGGTTCGGCCGCTGCTGCCGCACCCGAGGTGCGCCGTGTGCGCGCCCGGCGGCTCGGCGGCGTTCACCCGATAACGGGCACAATGGCGGCCATGAACGAAGAGTCGGTGTCCGGATCCCCGTTCCGCCGTGCCGCGCGCCTGGCGTCCGTGCCGTTGTCGGCCGGCGCGCGGGCGTTGAATCCCCGCAGCCGCGCGACGAATCCGCGCAAGACGGCGGAGCAGCTGGCGGCGGTCCTCGGCGAACTCAAGGGCGGCGCCATGAAAGTGGGCCAGGCCCTGAGCATTTTCGCGCCGATCCTGCCCGACGAATTGGCCGAGCCCCTCTCCGGGACGTTGCGGTCGCTGCAGGCCGAGGCCCCTCCCCTGCCCGCGTCGTCGGTGCACCGTGTCCTCGACCGCCAGTTGGGCACCGCGTGGCGGGAGCGTTTCCTCGAGTTCGACGACGTCCCCGTCGCCGCCGCGTCGATCGGCCAGGTGCACAAGGCGGTGTGGTCGGACGGTTCGCCGGTCGCGGTGAAGGTGCAGTACCCGGGCGCGGACAAGGCGATCAAGGCGGATTTGCGCCAGCTGAAGCTGATCACCCCGATTTTGCAGCAGCTCGAGGACGGCATGAACATGTCGGACCTCGTCGACGAGATCGCCGACAACGTCCTCGACGAGCTCGATTACCGCATCGAGGCCGATCACCAGCGCGCCTTCCACGCCGCGTTCGGCCAGGGCCGGGAGCCGCGCCTGCACGTGCCGAAGGTGTACGCGTCTGCCCCGAAGGTGCTCGTCAGCGAGTGGGTCGAGGGCGTGCGCCTCGGCGAGATCATCGACCACGGCACCGAGGAGCAGCGCTCGCGGGCCGCCGAGGCGCTGACCGTTTTCGAGTTCGCGTCGCCGGATCTCGTGCATCGCATGCACACCGATCCCCACCCGGGCAATTTCTTGCTTGACGACGACGGCGTCCTCACCGTCATCGATTTCGGCGCGTGCATCCACGTGCCCGAGGGACTGCCGCGCCCGTTGATCGAATTGGTCGCCGCCGTCGTCGACGGGCGCAGGGAGGACCTTCTCGATTTGGCCGTCGAGCACGGCTACGTCACCGGTGGCCGGGAGAAGGATCTGACGCCGGCCGAGGTCGAGGCGTTCCTCATGCCCTTCGCCGAACCGTTGGCCCACGACGACTTCGTGTTCACGGTGGCGTGGTTGAAGCGGGTGATGGGCCCGTTCATGGATCCGATGTCCCCCCAGTCGAAGTTGGGCCGGAAGTTCGGGATGCCCAAGCGCTACATCATGATTCACCGCATCCTCGCCGGCGCCGTCGCCGTATTGGCGCAGTTGTCGGCGCCGGCACCGTATCGCCAGGTCATCGCCGAGCATTATCCCGAAATGGTGGGGTTGGGCCCCGGGCGGTAGCGTTTCCGGCATGCGTCCGCAGGAGTTGTACAACCAGGTGGGCATGACCCATGAGGGGCTGTCCGGCATCGTCGACCAGGTCCGCCAATTGGTTGCGTCGGCCGAGGTGTGGGATCCGGCTTCCCTGACCGTCGATGATTCCACCGTCATCACTCCTTCCGAATCTGTCGACGCGGTCACGTCGGAACTCCGTGCGTGTGCCGACGCCCTCGACCTCGCGATCGGACATGCCGAGGCCGCCTGGTCCGCCAGCTCCCGCATCGGCGACGGTGGATAGGCGCCTTCCGGCCTCTGCCAACCCATTGCAGCCCGCCCGTTCGCGTTGGCAGTTCCTGCTGATCGAGAACTTGTCCGGATCTCAATAATCGGCTTGCCAAAACGGGATCGCTAGCTAGAGAACCGGCATGCCAGAACGGGGTCACTAGAACGGGATGGCTAGAACGGGATTGAGGGATCCGGCCCCAACGGCGCCGGCGGCTCCGGCACCATCGACCCGTCCACATCAAGGCTCGCCCGGCGGCACGTCGGCCCCTCGCTTCCCCAGCGCCAGACCCCTCCCGCCGGCAC
>NZ_DURI01000228.1 GCF_012837295.1 Corynebacterium sp.
GGGTCGCCTCGGAGGTGTCGGACGGGTCGCCGGCGACGCGGGGCAGCGATCCCTCACCGGTCTCCGCGGGCGCGATGCCGTCGACGGCCGATGCGCCGGTGCAGCCGGCGGTGGCGGCGGCCATGAGGGCGACGATTCCGAGGCCCGCGGTCCTGGTGCGCATGTTCCCCGTCTCCTTCCGAAACGAATGACGGCTCCGAATCCCGCCCGATTGGCGCATCCAGCTGCGCGAAGGCGGCGGATATAACGATTCGATCACCGTTTGGTCGGTTAACTTAACACACTCGTTATCTAAGCGGTAGTGCAATAAACCCGGTTTCGCCGCCGGGTACTCGCCGCGGTGCGGTCCGGTGGGGTAGAACATCGGGGTATGGGGGTCCTCCGCCCCGTCCCGGCACCCGAAGGAGAAGCGCAAATGTCCACTTGGGATTCCATCATCTTCCGCAGTGACGCCGTCACCGATCTTTTCGAGGAGGTGGCGACCCTCGAGGACGACGATCTGGCCGATGCGCTCCGGGACGCCTGCCGACTGGCCGCGGGCGACGCGGACGACGACGAGGCCCGAGCGGGCCTCGGCGCCGCCACCGTCGCGGCCATCTGGTCGGGGGCCCCGTTCAGCGCGGGGCAACTCGTCGACGAGTACCCGTTCATCCGCGAGGGCATCGGCTCCTGCCCCGAGGAGCTGCGCGAGGCGGCCGCGGAGACGTTCGACGTTCTGGCTCCCGGGCTGTCCGAAGAGGAGCGGGAGGCCGTCGAGGACTTCGCGGAGGCGGTCAACTAGCCTGGTTGGCGATCGAACGACGCGCGCAGCCGCGCGGACCGCACAAACACGGAAGAGGTCGCATGTCCCAGACTGGCATCGAGCACAAGGTCGCCGATATCTCGCTCGCGGAGGCGGGCCGCCACCAGATCCGTCTGGCGGAGCACGAGATGCCCGGGCTGATGGCCCTGCGCGAGGAATACCGCGAGGAGCAGCCGCTGGCCGGCGCCCGCATCGCCGGTTCCATCCACATGACGGTCCAGACCGCGGTGCTCATCGAGACGCTGGTCGCCTTGGGCGCCGACGTTCGCTGGGCGTCGTGCAACATCTACTCCACGCAGGATGAGGCGGCCGCGGCCGTCGTCGTCGGCCCGGAGGGCACGCCGGAGGATCCGAAGGGCGTGCCGGTGTTCGCGTGGAAGGGCGAGACCCTCGACGAATACTGGTGGTGCCTGGAGCGCATCTTCGACTGGGGCGACGAACTGCCGAACATGATCCTCGACGACGGCGGCGACGCCACCATGGCCGTCATCCGCGGCCGCCAGTACGAGGAAGCCGGCGTCGTCCCGCCGGTGGAGGAGGATGACTCCGACGAGTTCGTCGCCTTCAAGGACATGCTGCGCCGCGTTCTGGCGGAGAAGCCCGACCTGTGGACCCGCACGGCCGAGGCCGTCAAGGGAGTCACCGAGGAGACCACCACGGGCGTCCATCGCCTGTACCACTTCGCGGAGGAGGGCGTGCTGCCCTTCCCGGCCATGAACGTCAACGACGCCGTGACCAAGTCGAAGTTCGACAACAAGTACGGCACCCGCCACTCGCTGCTGGACGGGCTCAACCGCGGCACGGACATGCTGCTGGGCGGCAAAAACGTCCTCGTCTGCGGTTACGGCGACGTGGGCAAGGGCTCCGCGGAGGCGCTGGCCGGCCAGGGCGCCCGCGTGAGCGTCACCGAGGCCGACCCGATCAACGCGCTGCAGGCGCTCATGGACGGGTTCCCGGTGGTCACGGTCGACGAGGCCATCGCCGACGCGGACGTGGTCATCACGGCCACGGGCAACATGGGCATCATCACGTTCGACCAGATGCGCAAGATGAAGGACCACGCGCTGCTGGGCAACATCGGCCACTTCGACAACGAGATCGACATGCACTCGCTGCACCACCGCGACGACGTCGAGCGCATCGAGATCAAGCCGCAGGTCGCCGAGTACCGCTTCGAGCACGAGGACGGCGAGGTCAAGTCGCTCATCGTGCTTTCGGAGGGCCGACTCCTCAACCTGGGCAACGCCACCGGCCACCCGTCGTTCGTCATGTCCACGTCCTTCGCGGACCAGACGATCGCGCAGATCGAGCTGTTCACCAAGGGCGACGAGTACGACAACCAGGTGTACCGCCTGCCGAAGATCCTCGACGAGAAGGTCGCGCGCATCCACGTGGAGGCGCTGGGCGGGTCGCTGACCACGCTGTCCAAGGAGCAGGCGGAGTACATCGGCGTCGACGTCGAGGGCCCGTACAAGCCCGAGCACTACCGCTACTAGCCATGGGGTACATCGTCGCCATCGAGGGCATCGACGGAGCCGGCAAGAACACCCTGTCGAGTGCCCTGGAAACTTCGCTTTCCGACGCCGGCGTCGGCGTCGCCAAGCTGGGTTTTCCCGCGTACGGCCGGACCCCGTTCGCCGATTTCGCCGATGATGCCCTGCATGGCCGGCTCGGCGACGTCGCCGGCTCGGCCTGGGCGATGGCGCTGCTGTTCGCGCTGGACCGCCGGGACATGCGCGACGAGGTGATCGCCGCCGCCGACTCCGCCGACGTGCTCGTGCTGGACCGGTACGTGGCCTCCAACGCCGCGTACTCCTGGGGGCGCACGGGCGATCGGGCGATCGTCGACTGGGTGCGGGAGCAGGAATTCGGCAGGCACGCGATGCCGGTGCCGGACCTGCAGGTGCACCTGGGCACGGGCGTGGCGGAGGCCGCGCGCCGGGCGAAGCACCGCGAGGCGACCGACGATTCCCGCATCCGCGACGCGTACGAGCGAGATGGGGGCCTGCAGGGGCGCGTCGCCGCGGCCTACTCGGAATTGGCCGCGGAGTCGTGGGTGTCGCCGTGGCACGTCGCCGGGGACTCGGCCGGGGGACTCGCGGCGCGCATCCTCGCGGACCTCGAACGGCGGATCCGCCCGGGCGGATAGGATGGGGCGCATGAGCGCCAAAATCCTGGTCGTCGACGACGACCCCGCCATCGCCGAAATGTTGACCATGGTCCTCCAGAGGGAGGGCTTCGACACCGTCGTCGTGGGCGATGGGCTGGAGGCGGTGGAGGCCGCGTCGCGCGAGCACCCGGATCTGATCCTGCTCGACTTGATGCTGCCCGGGATGGGCGGCGTCGACGTGTGCCGCAACGTCCGCGAGGAAAGCGCCGTGCCCATCATCATGCTCACCGCCAAGACCGACACCGTCGACGTCGTGCTGGGCCTGGAGTCCGGTGCGGACGACTACGTGACCAAGCCCTTCAAGCCGAAGGAGCTCGTCGCCCGCGTCCGCGCGCGCCTGCGCCACCGGGACGACGAGCCGGGCGAGGTCATCGAGGTCGGCGATCTGGTCATCGACGTCCCCGGCCACGCGGTCTCCCGCGGCGGCCGCGAGATTTCGCTGACGCCCCTCGAATTCGACCTGCTGCTGGCGCTGGCGCAGCGGCCGAAGCAGGTCTTCAGCCGCGAGGAGCTGTTGGAGAAGGTGTGGGGCTACCGGCATTCGTCGGACACCCGACTGGTCAACGTCCACGTCCAGCGCCTGCGCTCGAAGATCGAGCAGGACCCGGAGAACCCGCGCATCGTGTTGACGGTCCGCGGCGTGGGCTACAAGACCGGCGAGTAAGAGCCGACGGGCAGAAGGGGACACATGGCGGAGGGCGTGCGCGCACTGGGGACACGGCTGGGGGAGACGTGGCGCCGTGTGCTGCGTTCGTGGCGCACGTCGCTGCAGGTGCGCGTGGTCACCTCCGTGATGGTGGTGTCGGTGCTGGTCGTCGGCATGCTCGGATTCGCGCTGGTGTCGATCGTCGCCCAGCGGCTTTTGGACGCGAAGTTCAACGTCGCCAACGAGGAGATCGACCGGGCCCGCGTCGTGGTGGAGCAGACCATCGCCGCGTCGGGGGCCGATGGCACGCAGGCCCGGCTCAACGTCGGGCGAGAGGCGCTCGCCGACCGCGACACGGGTGCCACCACGGGTGCGGCGACGGTGTACGAGGCCGTGCTCATCGCCCCTGGCGCGGACGGAGAGGCGGTGCGCTCGCCCGTCGACGGGTACGTGCCCACCCAATTGCGGCCGTTCATCCAGCAGGGGCAGATCAGCTACCAGTACGCGACCATGGACGCCCGCGACGGGTCGAACTACTCGGCGCTGGTCATCGGCACCCCGACGTCGGCGGAAGTGCCCGGCCTTGAGCTGTACCTGATCATGCCGCTGACGGCGGAGGAATCGACGCTGGCCCTGGTGCGCGGCCTGTTCGCCGGCGCGACGGTGGTCATGACGTTGCTGCTGGTCGGCATCACCTGGCTGTTCGCCAACCAGGTGACCGGTCCGGTGCGCTCCGCCGCCCGCATCTCGGAGCGGTTCGCGGCCGGGCATCTGCGCGAGCGGATGGCGGTCGAGGGCGAGGACGAGATGGCGCGCCTGGCGGTGAGCTTCAACAAGATGGCAGAGTCCCTGTCCCTCCAGATCCACCAGCTGGAGGAATACGGCGACCTGCAGCGCCAGTTCACCTCCGACGTCTCCCATGAGCTGCGCACGCCGCTGACCACGGTGCGCATGGCCGCCGATCTCATCGCCGACGGCGCCGAGTACCTGGATCCGGGCACGCGCCGCGCTTCGGAGCTGATGATCGCGGAACTGGACCGCTTCGAGATGCTCCTCGCGGACCTGCTGGAGATCTCGCGCCACGACGCCGGCGTCGCCGATCTGTCGGCCGAGCGCGTGGACGTCCGCAGGTGCGTCGAATCGGCCCAGCAGCCGCTGCAGGTGGTGGCGCAGGAGGCCAACACCGAGGTCATCCTGGACATGCCCGACGAGCCGGTGCCCGCGAGCGTCGATTCCCGTCGCGTGGAGCGCGTGCTGCGCAACCTCATGGCCAACGCCATCGACCACTCGGAGGGCAACCCCGTCGTCGTTGCGCTGAGGGCCGACGACCGCGTCGTCGCCTGCACCGTCACGGACCGTGGCGTCGGCCTGAAGCCGGAGCAGGAGGAGCTGGTGTTCAATCGCTTCTGGCGCGCCGATCCGTCGCGCGAGCGCCGGACGGGCGGCACCGGGCTGGGCCTGGCCATCGCCCGCGAGGACGTGCTGCTCCACGGCGGCCGTCTGGAGGCCCACGGCGTGCCCGGCCAGGGCAGCTGCTTCCGGCTGCGCCTGCCCCTGGTCCCCGGCGGGCCCGTCGACACGGAGCCGCTGCCGCTGGAGGTGCCCGGAGCGCCCGCGCCCGCGCCCAAGACCGAGGTGATCGACGCGCTGGTCGTCAAGCGGGAGCAGCGCGAACTGGAAGCGGAGGGGGATCTGCCGTGACGCCGATGACGCGCACACGTTTCAAGTCGCTCGTGGCGGTGGCCTGCTCGGCGACGCTGGTGCTCGGCGGCTGCACGACCATGCCGGGCGATACGACGCCCCAGGCGATCCGGACCTTCGAGGCGCCGGCGCATGACCTCGAGGTGCCGGAACCGCGCCCCGACGCCGCACCCGATCTGGTGCTGCGCGACTTCTACGCGGCGTCGGCCCACCCCGTGAACGATTACGAGGCGGCGCGCGCGTTCCTCACCGAGGACGCGCGGGAGAGCTGGGACCCCCGCCAGGGGACGTGGGTCGTCGACGGCATCAACGTCATCGGCGACGGCGGCGGCGAGGGGGAGGGCGACCTCCGCAGTTTCGGCACCCGCGCGTCGATCGTCGGTTCGCTGACGGGCAGCGGGGCGTACGAGACCCAGTCGGCGCTGTACCAGGACACCGTCGAATTGCGGAAGAACGCCGAGGGCCAGTGGCGCATCGCCTCGCTGCCGGACGGCGTGCTGCTGGAGCGCCAGGCGTTCCTCGACAGCCATGCGCCGCGCAACGTGTACTTCCTGGACCCGTCGGGCAACCAGATGGTGCCGGACCGCCGCTGGATCTACCGGGGCGTCGACGACGCCGCGACCGAATTGCTCGACACGATGCGCGGCGGGCCCCGGCCGCGGCTGATCCCGGGCGTGACCACCTCGTTGCCGCCCGAGGCGGGCATCGAGGTCGGCCCTCAGGAGGAGGGCCCCGGCCGCGTGATCCGGTTGACGGGACTCGGCGCGCTGGACGAGACCCTGCGCGGGCTCTTGGCCGCCCAGATCGTGTGGACGCTGGCGTCGGCCGACGTGCGCGGGCCCTGGCTGCTCGAGGCCGACGGCCGCCCGCTGGTGGAATCGCACCCGGGGCCGTGGACGCGGGACTCCGACGAGCTGCGCCCGTTCGACCCGACGAAGGGGCCCGGCGACCGCGCGCCGCTGCACGCCATCGAGGCGGGCGGCATCGTCGAGGTCGCCGACGGTGCGGAGCGCACGTTGCCGGGCTGGGCTTCGGAGGGCGGGCAGGTCCTGGTTTCCGCGGGCATCGGCGTCGATCAGTCGGGCACGCGCCTCATCGCCGGGGTGTCCCGGGTCGATCGCGGCGGCACCGGCGAGTCGTCGCTGTTGTTGGGCCGCGCCGGGGCGCAGCCCGATTCCGTGCTCACCGCGCAGAGCCTCACCCGCCCGAGCTGGTCGCCCGACGCCGCGTCGGTGTGGACCGTCGTCGACGGTGACCGGGTGCTGCGCCTGGTGGGCAATTCGTCGTCGGTGCCGGCGGTCGAGGAGATCGACATGTCGGGCATCCCCGAAATCGACGGCGGCATCTCGGAGTTGCGGGTCGACCCGTCGGGCACGCAGGTGGCCATGATCGCGGGAGGCACCATCTGGATCGCCACCATCGAGCAGTCGGAGTCGGCGCCGTGGCGGCTGGTCAACGCCCTACGGCTGTCGCTGACCGAGGGCGTCACCCCGGTGACGCTGGCCTGGGCGCCGAATTCGACGATCATCGTCGGCGCCTACGGCGATACCGCGCCGATGTGGCGCATCTACCCCGACGGCTCGGTGAACTACATGCTGCCGAAGCTCAACCTCAGCCCGCCGGTGTCGGTGGTCACGGCGACGTCGTCGAAGATCTTCGCCCTCGACGACAACGCGCTGATGGAGCTGGTGACCGGCGAGGGCGAGGCCCAGTTCTGGCGCGCCGTCTCCGGCGTCCAGGGCCGCGCGGCGCCGGTGGCGGTGGAGTAGTAGCCTCCGGGGCATGCTGGGGATCTGGGGGGAACTGGCCGATTTGGCCGAACTGGCCGTGCCATCGGCGTGCCCGGGCTGCGGGGCGCCGGGCTCGCCGTGCGCGGAGTGCCGCCGGGAGTTCGCGCGGCCGCCGGTGCGGGTGGCGCCGCGCGTGCATGTGCCCGCGCCGACGTGGTCGTGCGGGTCGTACTCGGGGCCCAGGCGGTCGGTGGTGCTGGCGGCGAAGGAGCTTGGCGACGTCTCGGCGCGCACCGTCATGGGCGCGGTCGTCGGGGCGGCGCTGCTCAGGCTGGTGGCGGAGGGTGAGGTGGCGCATCCGTCGCAAAGCAGGGCGATCCTGGTGCCGGCGCCGACCCGGGCCTCGGCCGCCCGGCGCCGGGGAGGCGACCCCGTGACCGCCGCCTGCGAGGTCGCCGCCGAGCGAGTGGCGGGGGCGCGGGTGGCCGCGGGACTGCTGCGGACGGCGGAGGGGGCGGAGGATTCCTCGGGGCTCACCGCCGTCGGCCGCAGGCGCAACATCGCGGGCCGGATCGTGCCGTCGGGGACCGTCGAGGGGCCGGTTCTGCTCGTCGACGACGTGTTGACGACGGGCGCGACGGCGGCGCATTCGGTGCTCGTGCTCGCGTCGCTGGGTGTTCCCGTGGCCGGGGTGATCGTGTTTTCGCACGCCTAGGCCACAATGCCCCCGCATGTCGCGATCGGGCCCGCAAATCGGACGGGAGGTTCGTGGCCGCGGGGGTAACCGCGTCTGTATCCTGGAGGCACAGTTAGTCGCGTCACCGTGGACGCCGTGAGTAATCCCGCTCACGGAAGGGCGGTGGCCATACCGGGAGGTAGGAAGCAAGTGACGACACCTGCTGACAACAACGAGGTCCTCAGCCCCAACGCCCAGGTGACCATCACCGGGCGCAACGTGGAGGTCCCGGAACACTTCGCCGAGCGAGTCAACGGCAAGCTCGCCAAGATTGAGCGCCTCGATCCGACCCTGACGTTCTTCCACGTCGAGCTGCAGCACGAGCCGAACCCGCGCCGCGCGGACCGTTCGGACCGCATCCAGATCACCGCCACCGGTAAGGGACACCTCGCCCGTGCGGAGGCCAAGGAGGACAGCTTCTACGCCGCCCTCGAGTCCGCACTGGGCAAGATGGAGCGCTCCCTGCGCAAGGTGAAGGCCCGCCGCAAGATCAGCCGCTCCGGCCACCGCGCCCCCATTTCCGTGGGCGAGGCCACCGCGACGCTGGTCGAGGAAGCCGCCGATTCCGCCCCGAAGGCCGATCCGTACGAGGATCAGGTCGAGGAGATCCAGCTGGGCAAGGTCGTGCGCACCAAGGAGCACTCCGCCACCCCGATGTCCGTGGATGACGCCCTGTCGGAGATGGAGCTCGTCGGCCACGACTTCTTCCTCTTCGTCGACGAGGCCACCGGCCGCCCGTCCGTGGTCTACCGCCGTCACGCCTACGACTACGGCATGATCGCGCTGTCGGACGACGCCGAGTAAGAGCGAACGCAGGTTCAACGCAGCCCTCCGGGCGTCCCCGTTTTCGGGGACGGCCGGGGGGTTTCGCCGTTGCCGGGATAGCGTGGTGGCGAACCGGGAAGGAGCCGACCGATGACGCACCAATGGACGCGCCGCAGAAGATCCGGGCCGGGGGAGTCGGTGGCGGAAATGGACTGCTCTACGCGCTGATCGGCCTGGTCGCCGTCGACCAGCTGCGCATTCGCATCCAATGTCGCGGAAGCGATCCACCTCTCGATAGCCGGACAGACACCCACTCCAAGGACGGTCACGGTCCAGGCGGACAGCCCGGTGACGGGCCAGAC
>NZ_DURI01000229.1 GCF_012837295.1 Corynebacterium sp.
GCGGCGGGGGCGGGCTGGCCGGGCGCCGGGGCGTCGTCAAGCGGCTCGGCCATGTCCGGCGCTCCACCGGCCACGGACCGCGCCGGGGCCGGGGACTCGGCAACCGGCGCGGAAGCCGACCGAGGCGACGGCGCGTCGTCGAGGCCCACGCTGAACACCCGCTCGCCCGCGTCGATGCGGTCGAGGACGTCATCGTTGTCGACGTCCGTGGTGACCAGCACCTCCGCATCCGATACCGAATGCCCGCCGGCGTCGGCGATCGCCCACCGGACGCGGATCGGCACCTCTTCGGTGTAGGCCACCTCCCCCGTCAGCAGATTCGCCGCCTCGAGGGGAATTGCGGTGGGAAACCGCGGGTCCAACACGATGATGGTCATTTCCGGTCCTTTCCGCCGTTGGCGCCGCCGACGATGTCCATGACGGGGATTCCCGCCATCCCGGTCAGGAAATCGGCGACCCATTGCACCAGCGCGACGTCGCGCACCGGCTTGGCCCTCAGGCCCTTCCCTTCCTTCGGCACAGCCACGGAAACGGTCCGCGATGCGGCCCGATACGTCGATTGCGGATGCAGGCGCTTCAAACGCACCTGCTTCGAATCGGCGAGCTCCATGGGCCCGATCTTAATGTGAGAACCCGTCGCCTGAACTTCATGCACGCCGAACTCGCGGCAAATAATTCGCAATCGCGAAATCGCGGCCAGGCGCTGCACCTCGATCGGGGGCTCGCCATAACGGTCGACGAGTTCGTCCAAGACGACGTCGATGTCCTCCATGGCCTGCGCCGACGCGAATTTCCGGTACGCCTCCAGGCGCAGCCGCTCCGAATCGACGTACGTGGCGGGGATGTTGGCGTCGACGGGAAGATCGATGCGGATTTCCCTCGGCTCCTGCGCCGACGCGTCGGGCGTTTCGCCGTCGGCCACCGCCTTCATCGCCGCGACGGCCTCTCCGACCAATCTGACGTACATGTCGAAACCGACGCCCGAAATGTGGCCCGACTGTTCCGCGCCGAGCACATTTCCCGCCCCTCGCATTTCCAGGTCCTTCATCGCCACCGCCATTCCGGCGCCGAGATCATTGTTCTGCGCGATGGTGGCCAGGCGATCGTAGGAATTCTCCGTCAGCGTCTGATCCGCCGGATACAGGAAATAGGCGTAGGCGCGTTCGCGGGAACGGCCCACGCGGCCGCGCAACTGATGCAGCTGCGACAGGCCCATGTGATGCGCGTTCTCCACGATCAGCGTGTTCGCGTTGGCGATGTCCAGGCCCGTTTCCACGATCGTCGTGCACACGAGCACGTCGAATTCGCGGTCCCAGAAGCCCTGGACCGTGCGCTCGAGCATCTCCTCGCCCATTTGCCCGTGGGCGACGACGACGCGCGCCTCCGGCACTAGGTCGCGCACCTTCTGCGCCGCCTTGTCAATGGTCGCGACCTTGTTGTGCAGGTAGAACACCTGCCCGTCGCGCAGCAGCTCGCGGCGGATGGCCGCGGCGATCTGCTTGTCGGACTGCGCGCCCACGTAGGTCAGCACCGGGTGGCGGTCCTCCGGCGGGGTGAGGATCTGGCTCATCTCGCGGATGCCGGCCATCGACATCTCCAGCGTGCGCGGGATCGGCGTCGCGGACATGGTGAGCACGTCGACGTGGTTGCGCAGCGCCTTGATGTGCTCCTTGTGCTCGACGCCGAAGCGCTGCTCCTCGTCGACGATGACAAGGCCCAGCTGCTTCCACGACACGCCCGTCTGCAGCAGGCGGTGGGTGCCGATGACGATGTCGACCGTGCCCTCCGACAGGCCCTTGATGATCTCCTTCGACTCGCGCGTCGACGTGAAGCGGCTCAGGCCCCGGATGGTCACGGGGAAGCCCTCCATGCGCTCGGCGAAGGTGGCCAGGTGCTGCTGCGCCAGCAGAGTCGTGGGCACGAGCACGGCGACCTGCTTGCCGTCCTGCACCGCCTTGAACGCGGCGCGCAGGGCGACCTCGGTCTTGCCGTAGCCGACGTCGCCGATGAGCACGCGGTCCATCGGCGCGGGCTTCTCCATGTCCGCCTTGATCTCGGAGATCGCGGTGAGCTGGTCCTCGGTTTCGGCGAAGGGGAAGTTGTCCTCCATCTCCGTCTGCCACGGCGAGTCGGGGGCGAAGGCGTGGCCCGGCGCGGCCTGCCGCTCGGCGTAGAGCTTGACCAGTTCCTCGGCGATTTCGCGGACGGCGCCGCGGGCCTTGCGCTTGGTGGTCTTCCAGTCGGAGCCGCCCATCTTGGACAGGGCGGGCTTTTCGCCGCCGACGTAGCGGGTCAGCTGGTCGAGGCTCTCCATGGGCACGTAGAGCTGGTCGGGCGGCCCGCCGCGCTTGCCGGAGGCGTATTCGAGCACGACGTATTCGCGTCGTGCCTGGTCGTCGCCGGTGCCGATGGTGCGCTCGGTGAGCTTGACGAACCGGCCGATGCCGTGGGTGTCGTGCACGACGTAGTCGCCGGCCTCGAGCGCCAGCGGGTCGACGCGGTTGCGGCGCTTGGCCGGCTTGCGGCGCCCGCCGCCGATGTCGGTGACGCGGTTGCCGGTGACGTCGGCTTCGGCGATGACGGTCAGCGCGCCGCCGTCGGTGCGCGGGAACACCAGGCCACCGTGGCTGACGCCCTGGTAGACCGTGATCCGGCCGGGTTCGGGGTATTCGGGCCCCGTGGCGATGCGGCAGGCGATCCCCGCTTCGCGGAACTTCTCCGCTTGACGACGAACCCCCGCCGGCGTGCCCGCGATGTACGCGACGCGCTCGCCGCCCACCGTGGCCTCCCGCAGCCGGGACATCATGGCGCCGATGGCCTTGAGGTCGCCGCGCGGTTCGGGGCCGGGCTCGTACGTCAGGGGCAGGACGTCGTTCTCGGTGACCCCGCCGTCGAGCATGCCCGGCGGGGAAATCGACCACCACGGTGCGCGGCGGACGTCGTCGAGGTCACGGTAGGCGCTGGCCTCCAGCCCGTCCGACGGGATGGGGGCGCCGCCGCCCATCGCGGCGGTCTCCCACGCGGCGGCCATGAACTCGTCGCCGGTGGCGATGAGGTCCGCCGCCCGGGAGCGGATCCGCTCGGGACCGCACAGCAGGGTGTGGGCGCCGTCGGGAAGCAATTCCGTCAGCGGCACCAGCGGCCGGTCGGTGAGCAGCGGGATCAGCGCCTCCATCCCGTCGACCCACTGGCCCTCCGAGATGCGCACGAGCATCTCCTGCACGTCACCCGAACGCTCCTGCGCGAGCTCCCCGGCACGGGCGCGGACGGCGTCGTCGAGAAGCAGCGCCCGGCACGCATGGACCTCGACGGCCCCCATCGGGCCGGCGCCCTCCTCCTCGGCGATGGTGCGCTGGTCGCCGACCGAGAACAGGCGCAGCTCCGTGACCTCGTCGCCCCACAACTCCACGCGGACGGGATTCTCCGCCGTCGCGGGGAAAACGTCGACGATGCCGCCGCGCACCGCGAACTGCCCGCGCCGGCCGACCATGTCCACCCGCGAATAGCCGTGGCGTTCGAGCCGCTCCGGCAGGTCCGGCGCCTCCTCGTCGACGGCCAGGCGGATCGGCTCCGCGCCATCGTCGAGCACCGGCTGCACCAGCGACCGCACCGCCGCGACGACCACGCGGACCTTCCCCGCCTTCACGCCCGCCAGCACCGCCCGGCGCGTGGCCACCGTGTCGACCGCCGGCGACAGGCGCTCGTGCGGCAGCGTCTCCCACGACGGGAACATCGCCGCGCCCTCGCCCAGCATCGCCCGCAGCTCCGCGGTCAGATCCTCCGCCTCGCGCCCCGTCGCCGTGACCGCCAGCACCGGGGTCTTCGCCGCCAGCGCCGCGATGAGATGCGGGCGTACCCGGTCATTGCCGGTCAGGTGCAGTTCCGGGTCGCCGAGATGCTTCACGACGCCCCTCAGCTGCGGCTCCCCCGCCACCACCTGGGCGACGCCCGACAACGGGGCCACCATCGGCTGGTTCTTGGCGTTCCTCGATTTATTCACGGTCCTCGCGTTCATCTGCCGCTTCCGCGGTCGTCGTGCGCCGGCGCGGGCGCGGTTCGGTCATCGTTTCGGTGGGGTTCTGTGCCCGGTTCAGTGGGCGCGGCGGACCTTCTCCGCCGGATCCGCCTCCGGACCGGCGCCGAACACCGCGCCCTCCTCGGCGGCCGGGCCCTCGACGTCGCCGCGCAACACCGGGTGGGCCTCCATCCCCGCCAAACCGTTCCAGCAGAGGTTCACGATGTGCGCCGCCACCGTCTCACGGTCCAGCGCCGGACCATCCTCCGAGGACGTCCGCTCGTCGAGCCACCACTGCGCCGTCTGCGACACCATCCCCACCAGCGCCTGCGAATACAGCACCGCCGGCGCCTCATCGAGGCCCGCGCGCGTGAAGGCGGCACCCAAAATGTGGGACACCCGGCCGGTGGCGTTGCCCAGCAGCGTCGCCAAGCCGGTGTTCGATCCCGGATCGCGGGCCAAAATGGTGAACCCATCCGTGTGCTCCTCCACGTACGTCAACAGGCCGACGACCGCCCGCTCGATGCGCGCGCGCGAACGGCCCCGCGAAATGGAATCGGCGATGACGCTCTCCAGGCGCTCCATCTCCTCCGCCACCACCACGCGGTACAGGCCGTCCTTCGTGCCGAAATGCTCGTACACCACCGGCTTCGACACCCCCGCCCGGGACGCGATCTCCTCCATCGACGTGCCATCGAGGCCACGTTCCGCGAACGTCGCGCGGCCGATGTCGAGGAGTTGCCTGCGACGCTCCGGCCCGCTCATGCGCCGGCGGACGGCATTTCCCGGGATACCCATGCTCCCGAGCCTATCGCGACCTCGCCGGCGCGCCAGAGCGCGGGGCGGGGAGACGACATGGCACCGCGCACCTTTGGGGCGGCCCCGATGGCCGTGTTGCTAGTCTTCTACGCGGTGCATGCGCGCAATGATCGTGCCCGACCGGGCGGCCCCTTCGTCGCCCGAGCTCGGGCGCTTCAGCCGAGGCGGCGCCGGTCCCCCGTGGTGTAATGGCAACACTCCTGATTTTGGTTCAGGCATTTCAGGTTCGAGTCCTGGCGGGGGAGCTTTTCTTGTCCGGCCTCGAACCGGCAGCGCCACCCGGTCGCGCCCCGCAGTAGCGCCGACACCGCTCCTGCACTTGGCCGCACCACACGGGCGCGCTACCCGGTCGCGCCACACGCCCCGCAGAGGCGCCCAGGTCCGCCGCGGGCACTCCGGCACCCGCGAATGCGACTGAGAGGCACACGGCGCTTCTTTTTCGTTTGCACTGGTCACGGCCGCGCAGAACGTCGTCAAGCAAGCTCGAAGCGACCCCTTGGCGAACCTGAGAAGAACCAATTCAACAACGCCCCGTTTTGTCGCTCGCAGATGCTCGCGTACGGCGGCTTGTTGAAGATTTGGGCCCCCTTTTCTTCAACTACGACCCGTTCTCGCCCCTCGAACGGGACGCGTACGGCGCCGTATTGAATCGATGGGTCGACACCAATGGTTTTCCGCGTGTTTTGACGGTTTCCATGGAGGGCAGACGGGGACCACGCGGCGAAGAACGGTTCCGACGGACGAGGATGATGACTCTCACAGGCATGGAGGCGCGAACCCGCTGGGTGCAGGCACCGAGGGACGTAGGTGACGGCGGTGACGGCGGTGGCGGCGACGAGGGGCGGCGTCGATGCATGCAGATCGCCGACGGCGACCCCTCCCCTTGGCGGATCGAGTTAGGGAACACTTGGTCGAAAAGTGCGGATGAAGGCC
>NZ_DURI01000003.1 GCF_012837295.1 Corynebacterium sp.
GCACTTTCGTGCGGCGGGGCGACGATGTCGGGGGAAAAACACGAAAGGATTTCCGTGACCGATACGGACACCACCGGCGCCACCCAGGGCCAGGAGAATCTGACGGCGCTGCGCATGGCCGATCTTCGCGCCATCGCTTCCGGCAAGGGCATCCGCGGCATCTCGGCGATGCGCAAGCATGAGCTGATCGCCGCGATCCAGGGTTCCGGCTCGGGCCAGGCGCCCGCGAAGGCCGCGAAGCCCGCGAAGGATGCGGGCAAGGAGGCTGCCGAGGGTACCGCTCGGTCGGAGGGCAAGGGTTCCGGCTCCGCCGGGCGTGACGACGACTCGTCCGCCGCTCGTGCCGAGGGCGATCGCAACGGCGATCGCGACCGCGACAACCGCGACAACCGAGATGACCGCGGAGATTCCGACGGCCAGAACGAGTACCCGTCACGCTCGCAGTCCCGCCGCGCCCGCCGCGACCGCGCCCGCCAGCGCAACCAGGGCGACAACCAGGGCAACCGGGACAACCGGGGCGGCCAGAACGACGGCGACAATCGCGATGACCGGGGCGGCCGGGACAACCAGGGCAATCAGGGGGATGACCAGGGCAACCGCGACAACCGCGACAACCGCGACAACCGCGACAACCGCGACAACAAGGGTGGCCAGAACGACGGCGACAACCGCGACAACCAGGGCGGCCGCAACCGCAACCGGAACCGCAACGATCGCAACGATCGAAACGACGACAACGAGGGCCGCGGCGGTCGCCGCAACCGCCGCAATCGCCGCGACCGCAAGGGCCGCGACAACCAGGGCGGCGGCGACGAGGGCGTGCGCGAGGGCGACGTCCTGCAGCCCGTCGCCGGCATCGTCGACGTGATGGACAACAACTCGGCGTTCGTCCGCACCTCGGGCTACCTGCCGGGCTCGAACGACGTCCACGTTTCCCAGCAGCTCGTGCGCAAGTACGGCCTGCGCAAGGGCGACGCCATCACCGGCCAGGTCCGCATGCCCCGCGACGGCGGCGGCGGGCAGGTCACCCACGGTTCGGGCCGCAACAAGCGGAAGTACAACCCGCTGGTGCAGGTCGACACCGTCAACGGCCAGACCCCGGACCAGGCCAAGGGCCGCCCGGAGTTCGGCAAGCTGACGCCGCTGTACCCGAACCAGCGCCTGCGCCTGGAGACCGAGCAGAAGATCCTGACCACCCGCGTCATCGATCTGATCATGCCGATCGGCAAGGGCCAGCGCGCGCTCATCGTCTCCCCGCCGAAGGCCGGCAAGACGACGATCCTGCAGAACATCGCCAACGCGATCGCCACGAACAACCCCGAGTGCTACATGATGGTCGTCCTCGTCGACGAGCGCCCGGAGGAAGTGACCGACATGCAGCGCTCCGTGCGCGGCGAGGTCATCGCGTCGACCTTCGATCGCCCGCCGGGCGACCACACCACGGTCGCCGAGCTCGCCATCGAGCGCGCGAAGCGCCTGGTGGAGCAGGGGCAGGACGTCGTCGTCCTGCTGGACTCCATCACCCGCCTGGGCCGCGCCTACAACAACTCCTCGCCGGCGTCGGGCCGCATCCTGTCCGGCGGCGTCGACTCCAACGCGCTGTACCCGCCGAAGCGATTCCTCGGCGCGGCGCGCAACATCGAGGGCGGCGGATCGCTGACGATCATCGCCACCGCCATGGTCGAGACCGGTTCCGCCGGCGACACGGTGATCTTCGAGGAGTTCAAGGGCACGGGCAATGCCGAGCTCAAGCTGGACCGCAAGATCTCCGAGCGCCGCGTGTTCCCGGCGGTCGACGTCAACCCGTCGGGCACCCGCAAGGACGAGCTGCTGCTCGCCCCGGACGAGGCCCGCGTCATGCACAAGCTGCGCCGCATCCTGTCCGCGCTGGACCCGCAGGCCGCGATCGACCTGTTGATCAAGCAGCTTAAGAAGACGAAGAACAACCGCGAGTTCCTCATGCAGGTCGCCTCCAGCGCCCCGATGGCCGCGGACGTCGACGTCGACGAGATGCTCTGAGGGAGGTAGACGACATGTCCGACAAGGTCACCGCAGTCGATGACGTCCTGTCCGAGTACCACGGACTCGAGGCCCAGTTGGCTGACCCCGATCTGCACAACGACGCCGCCCGCGCCCGCAAGGTGGGCAAGCGGTTCAACGAGCTGCAGCCGATCATCCAGGCCCACGCGCGCCTGACCCAGGTCCGCGAGGACATGGAGGCCGCGCGCGAAATGGCCGCCGAGGACGCGGAGTTCGCGGCCGAGGCCAAGCGCCTCGAGGTCGAGGAGGAGGAGCTCGAGGAGCGCCTCGCCGACCTGCTGGCCCCGCGCGACCCGCACGATTCCGATGACATCGTCATGGAGATCAAGTCCGGCGCCGGCGGCGAAGAGGCCGCGCTGTTCGCGGGCGAGCTGGCGCGCATGTACCAGCGCTACGCGGAGAAGAACGGCTTCAGCACGGAGATCCTCGGTCTGTCCGAGTCCGATCTCGGCGGCGTCAAGGACATGACCTTGTCGGTGCGCGCGAAGAACCCGTCCCGCGATGGCGCGTGGAGCGTCTTCAAGTTCGAGGGCGGCGTCCACCGCGTGCAGCGCGTGCCGGTCACGGAGTCGCAGGGCCGCATCCAGACCTCCGCCGCCGGCGTGCTGGTCTACCCGGAGCCCGACGAGATCGAGGACGTGCAGATCGACGACAAGGATCTCCGCGTCGACGTCTACCGTTCCTCCGGCAAGGGCGGCCAGGGCGTCAACACCACCGACTCGGCGGTGCGCCTGACGCACCTGCCCACGGGCCTGGTGGTCACGTGCCAGAAGGAGCGCTCGCAGATCCAGAACAAGGCCCGCGCCATGCAGGTGCTGGCCGCGCGGCTGCAGCAGATGGCCGAGGAAGAGGCCGCCGCCAGCGCCTCCGACGCCCGCAAGTCGCAGGTGCGCACCATGGACCGCTCCGAGCGCGTGCGCACGTACAACTTCCCGGAGAACCGCGTGTCCGATCACCGCATCGGCTACAAGGCCCACAATCTGGACGCGGTCCTGGGCGGCGACATGGAGGACCTGCTCAAGGCCCTGCACGACGCCGAGCGCCAGGAGCGCCTGGAAGCGGAGTAATCCGCGTGGCCCTTTCCGATTCGCGGCCCCCGCGGCATCCCGAGCCCCCGCACACGGTGGGTTCGGTGCTCGCGGGGGTCGCGTCCGCGTTGGCGGCGGCCGGGTGCGCGTCACCGCAGGCCGATGCCGAGCAGCTGATGATGCACGTCAGCGGCCGTTCCCGCACCGACCTCATTCTCTCGCGCCGCGATCCGCTCGCAGACGGGGACCCGCTGCTCGCCGATCTGCCGGCGCTCGTCGCCCGCCGCGTCGCGCGCGAGCCGCTCCAGCACATCCTGGGCACCGCGCCGATGGGCCGCCTCGAGCTCGCCGTCGGCCCGGGCGTCTTCGTCCCGCGCCCCGAAACCGAGTTGCTCGCGGAATGGTGCGTCGGCGTCCTCGGCAAAAACACGCTTGACGACGCTCCGGAGCGTCGTAAAGCGGAAGCACCCGGAGAACATGGACCGGTCGTGGTCGACCTGTGCACGGGATCCGGTGCACTGGCGCTGGCCATCGCCGACCAGGTCCCCGCGGCCTCGGTCACCGGCGTGGAACTGGACCCGGTCGCGCTGGACTGGGCGCGGCGCAACGTGGCGTCGTGCCGCGAGCTGTGGGCGGGGGAGCGGGCGCCCCGCGGCGGCGACGTGCGCGTCATCGCCGGGGACGTCACCGACCCGGCGCTCGTCGACGGCGACGGGGCGCCGCTGGCGGACCTGCGCGGCCGCGTCGACCTCGTCGCCTCCAACCCGCCGTACGTGCCGCTGGCCACCGGCGTCGAACCCGAAGTCGGCCACGACCCCCACCACGCGGTCTTCGGGGGAGACGACGGGCTCGACGTCATCCGCCCTATGATGACAATCGTGAGCGCGCTGCTGAAACCCGGCGGCGCCGTGGCCATCGAGCACGACGACGACTCCGGAGCCGACGTCTCGGCGGTGCTCGCGGGCACCGGACTCTTCCGGGACATCGAGACCCACCGGGACCTCGCGGGACGCGACAGGTTCACCACCGCGATCAGGCACCCCGACCACCCCGCCGGACACGGCGCCGACCACACCACGGACGAAGGGACAGACCAGGCGACATGAGCATCATCCACGACTGCTCCACCGACGAAGGCCGCGAAAACGGGCTGAAGGCGGCGGTCGACGCCGTGCAGGCCGGACGGCTCGTCGTCCTGCCCACCGACACCGTCTACGGGCTCGGCTGCGACGCGTTCAACAACCAGGCAGTGGCGTCGCTGCTGCGCGCCAAGCACCGCGGCCCCGACATGCCCGTGCCGGTGCTCGTCGGATCGTGGACCACCGTCGACGGCCTGGTCCGCGAGCACACCGCCGCCGGCCGCGCGCTGGTCGAGGCGTTCTGGCCCGGCGGACTTTCGCTCGTGGTCAACCAGGCGCCCAGCCTGCCGTGGAACCTCGGCGACACCCGCGGCACCGTCATGCTGCGCATGCCGCTGCACCCCATCGCCATCGAACTTCTGCGCCGCACCGGCCCCATGGCCGTGTCCAGCGCCAACATCTCCGGCCAGGAGCCCGCGCTGACCGCCGTGCGCGCCAAGCAGCAGCTCGGCGCCGAGGCGGCCGTCTACCTCGACGGTGGCCGGGCGACCATCGGCAAGCCGTCGACCATCGTCGACCTGTCCGGCCCCGAGGCCCGCATCCTCCGCGAGGGCGCCATCACCGCCGAGCAGATCGGCGAGGTCCTGGGCAAGGACCCCGCCGCGCTGCGCCGCCCGGCCAACGCCTGACGCCCGGCCGCCGTTCCCATGACCCACGACGTTGCACTGCTCGCCGCCTCCGGAGCCGGGGCCGGCGTGCCCCTTCGCGAGCTGGCGCTGCTGGTGCTCGTCTCCGCGTCGGTGAGCTACCTGCTCACCGGCGTGGTGCGCTACTTGGTGGTGCGCACCGGATTCCTGGACATGCCGCGCGAACGCGACGTCCACGACATCCCGAAGCCCCGGCTCGGCGGCGTGGCCATGTACAGCGGCATCATCGCCGCGATATGGGTGGCCAGCGAGCTGCCCGCCCTGAACAGGGGCTTCCCGCCGATGACGCCGGACATGAACGCCATGGCCGTCGCGGCGACGATCCTGCTGCTGGTGGGCATCCTCGACGACCTCTTCGATCTGGACGCGCTGACGAAGTTCGCGGGGCAGGTGCTCGCCGCCGTCGTCATGTCGATGATGGGCGTCACCTGGTACCTCATCTACATCCCGTTCGGAGGGGGCACGACCCTCATCCTCGACCCCGTCTCCTCGACGCTGGTCACGGTGCTGTTCACCGTGGCGCTGATCAACGCCATCAACTTCGTCGACGGCATCGACGGGCTCGCCGCCGGGCTGGGCATGATCGCCGCCGGATCCCTGCTCGTCTACTCGATGGTCATGCTCCACGATCAGGGCGGGACCGTGTCGGCGTATCCGCCGGCGATGATCTCCGCGTGCCTGCTCGGCGCGTGCATCGGCTTCCTGCCCCACAACTTCGAGCCGGCGCGGATCTTCATGGGCGATTCCGGCGCCATGCTCATCGGCCTCATGCTCGCCGGCGCCTCGGTCTCCGCGTCGGGGCGGATCTCGCCGTCGATGTACGGCACCGCCGACGCCCTGGCGCTGATGTCGCCGATCATCGTCGTCGTCGCAGCGCTGAGCGTGCCCATGCTCGACCTGCTGCTCGCCGTCATCCGCAGGACGCGGCGGGGGCAGTCGCCGTTCTCGCCCGACAAGATGCACCTGCACCACCGCCTGCTGGAGATGGGGCACAGCCACCGCAAGGTCGTGCTGGTCCTGTACATGTGGGTGTCCGTCGTCGCCTTCGGCGCCGTGGGGACCACCGTGTTCCCCGCCCCCGTCGTGGCGGTCGGGTTCGGCCTGCTGCTCGTGCTCGCCGTCGTGCTGACGATGGTGCCTATCTGGCGGCGCGGGGGAGCGGGTACCATGTCCCCCCGTGAGCGAAGACACTCCCATCAATGACAACGACGTGGCCGGAAGCGCGGCCGGGGACGGCACCGGCGCATCCGCCGA
>NZ_DURI01000230.1 GCF_012837295.1 Corynebacterium sp.
GGCAATGAGCACAACCGATGACGTGGCCGGCAACGTGAAAACGCCGGAATCCAACGACGAATCGGTATCCACGGAAAGCTCGCACGACAGCGCACCCCTCACACTCGACGACGTACTGAAAACGTCGATGATTGATGCTGCGCAGGTCAGCCAGGATAAGAGCGACCCCGCGGACACTGACGATGGGCGGGCCAACACGGCCCACGAAGACAATTTCAATGCAGAGCACGCGGTGTACGAGACCGCGGACGAGACGGCCGGAAGCGCCGCACATGAGGCCCACAGGGGCCATGAGATGGGTAAATACATGGGTTACGACAACGAGAATTTCCGCGATGAGCAGGGTGCGGAGCTGAACGAGAACACCGGCGAGAACACCACCGCCGAGCAGAACACCGAGAACACCGTCGAGCAGGCGCAGGCCGCTGAGCAGAATGCCGAGCAGGCCCCCGCTGACGAGAACGCCGAGCAGAACGCCGGCGAGCAGAACACCGCGAAGACCGAGAACGCTGAAGCTACCGAAACCGTGAAGGTCGACGAGTCCGAGGTTTCCAACGCCGACGAGGCCCCCTTCGAGGACAACGCCGCCGAGGCCGAGCAGAAGAACGACAAGAAGAAGGCCGACAAGGCCGACAAGGCCGACAATGACGAGCCCCAGGGCCCCGGCTTCGACGAGCTGGACCTGCCCGACGAGGTCGTCGCCGCGGTGACGAAGGTCGGCTACGAGTCGCCGTCGCCGATCCAGGCCGCGACCATCCCGACGCTGATGAGCGGCCGCGACGTCGTCGGCCTGGCGCAGACCGGCACCGGCAAGACCGCCGCCTTCGCGCTGCCGGTCCTCGCCCGCATCGACCGCAAGGTCCGCGCCCCCCAGGCGCTCGTGCTCGCCCCGACCCGCGAGCTGGCGCTCCAGGTCGCCGACTCCTTCCAGTCCTTCGCCGACCACCTCGGCGGCATCTCCGTGCTGCCGATCTACGGCGGCCAGTCCTACGGCATCCAGCTCTCCGGCCTGCGCCGCGGCGCCCAGGTCATCGTGGGCACCCCGGGCCGCGTCATCGACCACCTGCAGAAGGGCTCGCTGGACATCTCCGACCTGCGCTTCCTGGTCCTCGACGAAGCCGACGAGATGCTGAACATGGGCTTCCAGGAAGACGTCGAGCGCATCCTCGCCGACACCCCCGCCGAGAAGCAGGTCGCCCTGTTCTCCGCGACCATGCCGGCCGCGATCCGCCGCCTGTCGAAGCAGTACCTCAATGACCCGCAGGAAATCACGGTCAAGTCGCAGACGCGCACCGCGGACAACATCCGCCAGCGCTTCCTGATGACCGCGCACCGCAACAAGCTCGACGCCCTCACCCGCGTGCTGGAGGTCGAGGAGTTCGAGGCGATGATCGTGTTCGTGCGCACCAAGCACGAGACCGAGGAGCTCGCCGAGAAGCTGCGCGCCCGCGGCTTCACCGCCGCCGCCATCAACGGCGACATCGCGCAGAACCAGCGCGAGCGCACCATCGACCAGCTGAAGAACGGCCGCCTGGACATCCTCGTGGCCACCGACGTCGCCGCCCGCGGCCTGGACGTCGACCGCATCAGCCACGTGGTCAACTTCGACATCCCCCACGACACCGAGTCCTACGTCCACCGCATCGGCCGCACCGGCCGCGCGGGCCGCTCGGGCGAAGCGCTGCTGTTCGTCACCCCGCGCGAGGGCCGCCTGCTGCGCTCCATCGAGCGCGCGACGAAGTCGACCCTGCACGAGATGACGCCGCCGAGCGTCGACGAGGTCAACGACTCGCGCAAGTCGAAGTTCATGGACGCCATCACCGAGGCGCTCGCCGACGACCAGGTCCCGGTCTTCCGCGAGCTGATCCAGTCCTACGCCGACGAGCACGACACCCCGCTGGCCGACATCGCCGCCGCGCTGGCCGCGTCGTCGCAGAACGGCGACTTCCTGATGAAGGAGCCGCCGCGCCGCAAGCGCGACGATCGCGACGGCCGTGGCCGCGACAGCCGCGAGGGCCGTGGCCGCTTCGAGGAGGACCGCGGTGGCCGCGGCGTCCGCGA
>NZ_DURI01000028.1 GCF_012837295.1 Corynebacterium sp.
ATCCTCCACGGCCGCAATGACTCGGTGGTCGACGTGCAGCAGGCCATCTCCTACGAGGCGGCGTCGCGGAGGGCACGTCGGCCCGTCGCCATGCGGCTTTTCGACGACGCCGCCCACTCGTCCTGGGACGACCTGGCCGGCCCGCAATGGCGCGCGGCGAAAGAGGCCATCCTCCACCTGGTGGCGTAGCGGGGGAGAGTAGCCGGGAGTTCCCGCGGGAGCTTCGGTGGGATGACGCGGTGGGATGACGCGGTGGCATGTCCCGTTCCGTCGCCGCCGCCTGTTCCGTCGCCGCCGCCCGTGACGTCGGCAACCCCGTCGACCTGAGGATCCTCCATGACGCCGACCACGGCTCCTGGGGCAGGGTCCGCGGCGTGCAGTGGGCGATGGCCAAGAGCGCGATCGTGGCGCAACTCGGCGCCGGTACCCTGCTGCCATGACCTTCGCCTCCTACCTCGTGCTGCTCAGCGTCTGGTTCGCGGCGATCTGCTCGCCGGGGCCGGATCTGCTGTGTTTGGTCCGCATCGCCACGCGCTCGCGGGCGCGGGGGCTGGCGGCGGCCGCGGGCATCGTCGCCGGCATCGTCGTGTGGCTGGTGCTGACGCTGGCGGGCCTGGGCGCCCTGCTCGCCGCCGCGCCGTGGCTTCTGTCCGCGCTGCAGATCGCCGGCGGCGCGTACCTGATCTGGATGGGCGTGTCCGCCGTGCGGGCGGGCGCGCGCCAGTTGCGCTCCGGCGGCGGGTCGCCGCTTCCGCTTGACGACGCCCCCGCGCCCCCATCCGCCACCCGCGGCGCGTTTTTGCAGGGCCTGTTCACCAACCTGTCGAACCCCAAGGCCGTGATCTTCTTCGGCGCGGTGTTCTCCCGCTTCGTCACCCCGGGGATGGGGTTGGCCGACCAGATCTTCATGGTCGTCGTCCTCGCCGCGGTGTCGCTGGCCTGGTTCGGCGGCGTGGCGTGGGGCCTGGGGCTGCCGCGTTTCGCCGATACGCTCCACCGCGCCGGGCCGTGGATCGACGTCGTCTCCGGGGCGGTGTTCCTGGTGCTGGCCACCGTCATCATCGCCGAGGGCGTCGCCTCGCTGTAGAGGCCCGGGGCGCCACCATCTCCGGCGATCGCACGTCCCCCGCGCCACAGGGGTGGCGTTCGCCCGGCGCACGCCGGTCACCCGCTGGTAGGAAAGACGTAACCGCCTTTCGGGGCGCGATCAGCCGTCGTAAAGCAGCACGAAGCAGCACAAGGAGAAGAGCAATGGCACAACCCGTCGCAGTTGTCACCGGGGCATCGTCCGGAATCGGCGCGGCCACCGCCGTCGCGCTCGGCGCCGCCGGATACGAGGTCGTGCTCGGCGCGCGGCGCGTGGACAAGCTCACCGACGTCGCCCACCGCATCGGCGACGCCGGCGGGTCCGCGCGCGTCGTCGAACTCGACGTCACCGACCAGGCCAGCGTCGACGCGCTGGCCGCCGCCGTGCCGCAGTGCGACGTGCTGGTCAACAACGCCGGCGGCGCTCTGGGCATGGAATCCGTCGAAGGCGCCGTCGAGGACAAGTGGCGCTGGATGTACGAGGTCAACGTCCTGGGCACCCTGCGCGTCACCCGCGCCCTGCTGCCCGCGCTGAAGGTGGCGAAGGGCGCCGTGATCACCATCGGCTCCATCGCCGCCCGCCAGAATTACCCCGGCGGCGCCGGCTACAACGCCGCCAAGCACGGCGAGCGCGCCCTGACCGAGGTGCTGCGCCAGGAAATCGCCGTCGACGGCGTGCGTGTCACCGAAATCGATCCGGGCCGCGTGCACACCGACTTCTCGCTCGTGCGTTTCGACGGCGACGCGGACAAGGCCGAACGCGTCTACCAGGGCGTCGAGTCGCTGACCGCCGAGGACGTCGCCGACGTGATCACCTTCGTGGCGACCCGGCCCGCGCACGTCAACATCGACTTCCTGCAGATCACGCCCATCGACCAGGCCGGCAGCGCCGCGCCGAAGCCGGTGAAGTAGGCGTGGGCGCGGATACCTCGACGCAGCGCGCGGACGGCGCGGCCGGAGTGGTCGGCGCGGACGATAAGGCCGTGGATGCCGCCGGGGCGTTGACGCAGCGCTCGGGTGGTAGGCCCATTGCCCTGGTCACCGGGGCGTCCCGTGGAATCGGCCGCGCGGTGGCGAAGATTCTGGGCCGGGATTACCACGTTCTCGTCGGTGCCACGTCCGAGGAAGGCGCGGCGGCCGTCGTCGCCGAGCTGCCGTCGGCAGAGCCGTTCGTCGCCGACGTCACCGATCCCGACCAGCTCGCCGCCGCCGTCGCGCGTGCCGGACTTGGCGGGGCGGATGAAGGCGCTACGGGTGGAGCTCCCGATGGTGCCGGCGGTGGCGTCGTCGAAGGCGCTATCGGTGGAGCCCCCAATGGAGCCCCCGATGGTGCAGGGCGTCCGCGCCTCGACGTGCTCGTCCATTCGGCGGGGATCTGGGCGAAGTCCGACATCGCCGACGCCGACCGTGACGAGTGGACGCGGGTTCTCGACGTCAACGTCATCTCCGTCGTCGACCTCACCCGTCGCCTGCTGCCCGCGTTGCGCGAGGCCCGCGGCGCCGTCGTGGCCATCAACTCCGGCTCCGGCTACCACTCGGGTCCGGGCCTGGGCCTGTACTCGGCGTCGAAGTTCGCGCTGCGCGCCGTCAGCGACGCCCTGCGCGAAGAAGAACGCGGCGTCGTCCGGGTCTCCTCGGTCCACCCAGGGCGCGTCGACACCGACATGCAGGTGCAGATCATGGGCGAGGACGGATACGATGGCTCCAAGTACGTCCACGTCGACTCCATCGCCGCCGCCGTGCGCCTGTGCGTCGACGCGACCGACGATTGCATCGTCGAGGAAGTCACCGTTCGTCCGCGGAAGTAGGGCGAGGGGGAGGTAGTCGCGACCCCAACGACCGTCACCGCCGCCCGCCGCGCGATCGGATCCGGAGGAAGATGTCGGACGGTCAGATAGTGAACTGCTCCCCGGAAGTTGGACTGGAAAATCATCCACCAACCCCCGGGGAGCAGTTACATGCACGCACGCAGCCATCTCACCCAACGGCAGCGCGAACAACTCGTCGACCTATTCGACCAAGGCATCGGCCCCACACCCGCCGCCGACCGCATCGGCGCACCGCGCCTGTCGTCCCGACACCTCCACACGCACTGGCGACTGCATGGCAGGCTGTGCCTCGTGGACAAACGCACCAAGCAGTACCTGCCGTTTGAGACGAAGAAGCTCATCGTCGACCGATTCCTCGCAGGTGAGACCGCCATGGACCTGGCCGCGGAATTCGGCCTGTCCTCCGGCTCACTGGTCAACGCATGGGTCCGCACGTGGCGCCAAGGCGGCGACGAGGCACTCAAACCCAAGCCCAAGGGCCGCCCCAAAGGATCCACCTCGGCCGGACCGCTGTCGGAGGAAGACAAGCTGCGGCGGGAAAACGACAGGCTGCGGGCGGAAAACGCGTTCCTAAAAAAATTGCGGGACTTGAGGGAGCAGGGGCACGCCTGAAAGCCCAGGTCGTCGCCACCCTCAAGGATGACCACCGGCTCGCCGACCTGTTGGCCGCCGCCGGACTGGCCCGATCGACGTACTACTACCACCAGGCCCGATTCGATCGGCCCGACAAACATCGCCGGCTCAAAGAACAGATCGCCGCGGTCTTCGACGCCAGCCGGGCCCGCTACGGCTATCGGCGCATCCGCCTGGCGCTGACCACCGCCGGCTGGGCGGTGTCGAACAAGCTGGTGCGCAAAATCATGCGGCAGCTGGGCCTGAAATCCAAGGTCCGGCCCCGGCGCAAGTACAACTCCCACCAGGGCACGCCCGCCACCATTGCCGACAACATCCTGGATCGGCAGTTCACCGCCGACGCCCCCAACCGCAAGTGGGTCAGCGACGTCACCGAGTTCCGCGTCGCAGGCGCCAAGGTCTACCTGTCGCCGGTGATGGACCTGTTCGACCGGTCGATCGTGTCGTACACGGTGGGGCGGTCGCCGTCGATGGAACTGACGTCGCAGTCGCTTGCCCAGGCGCTGGACCTGCATGGCCCGGATGTGGGTCTGATGGTCCACACCGACCAGGGCATCCAGTACCTCCATTCCAGCTGGACCGGGCTGATCGGCGATCACGGTGGGGTGCAGTCGATGTCGAGGAAGGGCAACTGCTTCGACAACGCGGTGATGGAGAACTTCTTTGGCCACCTCAAGGCCGAGATGTACCACGGCGAGACCTTCGCCAGCATCGCCGACTTCGTCGCCGAACTCGACGACTACCTCCAGTGGTACAACACTCACCGAGTCCAGGAGCGGCTTAAGGGCCTGGCGCCGATGCAGCACCGGAACCAGGCCCTTGCGGCGATGACCGCCTAGTCTTTAGACAGTCCAACTTCCGGGTACCAGTTCACTTTCTGTCCACCCGACGTCTTTTTGGGGCCGGGCAAGGGGTGCACCGACGGAATCCTGATGCGGTGAGGGTTGCGCGGCCGGAACCTTGGTGTGGTCAGATCACGCAGCGAGGGCAGCCCGGTCAGATCACCCAGCGGGGCCGCGCGCTAGTCCAGCGGCTCGGCGACGCCGGCCATGCCGCGGCCTGCGCGCATGCCGCTGAAGATGCAGCCGCCGAGGAACGTCCCCTCGAGCGCGTTGTTGCCGTGCATGCCGCCACCGCCGAATCCGGACGCCTCGCCGGCGGCGAACAGGCCCTCGATGGGCGAGCCGTCGTGGCGCATGACGCGGCCGTCGAGATCGGTTTCGATGCCGCCGAGCGTCTTGCGCGTGAGCATGCGCAGGCGCACGGCGATCAGCGGCCCCTCGCCGGGATCGAGGATCGGCTTGGGCGGCACGGTCCGGATGAGCTTGTCGCCGAGGAACTTCCGCGCCACGTTCACGTAGTTGACCTGGTAGTCCTTCGAGAACGGGTTGGTCGTCTGCCGGTCGCGGGCCTCGATCTGGCGGCGGATGTGCTCGGCGTCGAGGACGGGCACGGGGCTTGACGACGGGTCGACGTGCTCCCCGGAGTCATGCGCTTCGTCGTGTTCGGGCTGTTCGTCGGCGGCGGCCTCGTCAACGTGGTCGTCACCGGCCTCGGGGACTCCGGTCTCGGCGTCCTCATTCGAATCAGCGTCGGCGGCGTCGCCATCGGCGGGATCGCCGTCGACGACGTCGTCGAAGGTGTCGGCGTCGCCATCGATTCCGGCGTCGCCGCGGTCGCCGCCGACGGGCGCGGTGGCGTCATCCGCCGCAGCATCGGCCTGGGCATCCGCCTCCGCGGCGGAATTGGCCGCTGCATCGGCTTCGGCGGCGGAATCGGCGGCGGGGGCGGACGATGCGGAAGACGGGGCGTCGTCAAGCGAAGAACCTTGATCCCCGATGAGCCCCTCCGGGACGCCCGCGACGCGGTTCATGCCCGCGACGAGCTCCTCGAGGGTCTCGGCGATGACCCAATCCTCGCCGTTGTCCATGAACTTGCGCACCGGATCCGGGATGCCCGCGGTGACCTTGCCCACGAGCTTCTTGACCTGCTTGTCCGTCAGATCCGGATTCTGCTCCGAACCCGAAAACAGGAACTCCTTGGCCACGATCGAGCCATTGAGCACGAACCACGAGTACCCGTGGCCGGTGGCCAGGATGTGCTTCATGGTCGCCACCGTGTCGGCGCCCGGGATCAGCGGCGCGGGCAGGCGATTGCCCTCGGCGTCGAACCACAGCGACGACGGGCCGGGGATGATGCGGATGCCGTGGCCCGGCCAGATCGGATCCCAGTTGGCCATGCCCTCGGTGTAGTGCCACATGCGGTCGCGGTTGATCAGGTGCGCGCCCGCCTCGCCGGCGATGTCGATGCCGCGGCCGTCGACGTGCGCCGGGACGCCGACCACCATGTCGTCGGGCATCGCGCCCAGGCGATCCTCCGGCCAGCAGCGGCGCACCGCATCGAGGTTGCCGCCGACGCCGCCGGTGGAGATGAGCACGGCGCCGCCGCGGATCTCGAAGGTTTCGCCGGCCTCTTCCCGCGGGGACGCGACGCCGCGCTCGAGGTCGTCGCAGGGCACGAGGATCCGGCCCCGCACGCCCACGGCCTTGCCGTCCTCCATGATGATCTCGTCGACGCGGTGACGATGGTGGAACTCGACCCGGCCCTCGTTGGCGGCGGCCTTGAGCGGCTCGGCGAAGACGCGGACGATCTCCGGGCCGGTTCCCCACGTCAGGTGGAAACGCGGCACGGAGTTGCCGTGGCCGTCGGCGGAACCGTCGCCGCGCTCGGCCCAGCCGACCACGGGCACGAACTTCACGCCGAGATTGCGCAGGTATTCGCGCTTCTCCCCCGCCGCGAAGTCGAGGTACGCCTCGGCCCACTTGCCCGGCCAGTGGTCCTCGGCGCGGTCGAACGCCGCAGACCCGAACCAGTCGGAGCGCGCCAGCTCGCGCGAATCCTTCACCTTCAGGCGCCGCTGTTCCGGCGAGTCGATGAGGAAGATGCCGCCGAGCGACCAGAACGCCTGGCCGCCGATGTTCGCTTCGTTCTCCTGGTCGACGATGATGACCTTCCGGCCCGCCCGCTGCGCCTCGTACGCGGCGACGAGGCCGGCCAGGCCCGCGCCGACGACGATGAGCGGCTGCTGCTTCTTCAACGTGCTGGTCTGATCCGCGGTGGTTCCCATGGGGCGAGGTTATCCCGGTTGGCCCGGGAGGGTTCGCTTTACGACGAAAATTGTTCGCCGCGGAAGCCGGTCGGCGCCCGCACGGCAGATTTGACGGGCCGGAAGCAAAGAATCGGGCCGTCGGCGGCGACGAACGCGCTGGCCCGATCAATGGTTGTCACGGTTACACCGGGGCCATTAGTGTTGCCGCGTCGGAGAACCCGAGCAATCCGGCCGCCGCTCCGCCCCACGGCACACCCCGCCGCCCCGGTGCGGCCGCGACCTTCGTTCGCTGCTGTTCGGGCACTTCGGCGACGTCGTCGGGCGCAAGGCGACGCTGGTGGCGTCGCTGCTGACCATGGGCATCGCCACGTTCCTCATCGGCGTGCTGCCGACGTACGCGCAGGCGGGCATCATCGCGCCGGCGCTGCTTGCCGTGATGCGCTTCTGCCAGGGCCTGGGCCTGGGCGGCGAATGGTCGGGCGCGGCGCTGCTGGCGACCGAGACCGCCGAAGAGGGCAAGCGCGGCTGGGCGGCGATGTGGCCGCAGCTCGGTGCTCCGCTGGGCTTCCTGTTCGCCAACGGGCTGTTCCTGATCATCGTCACGGTGCTCGGCCACACGAACGGCGACACGCACGGCGCGTTCATGGAGTGGGGTTGGCGCCTGCCGTTCCTGCTCAGCGCCGTGATGGTGATCCTCGGTCTGCGGATGCGCCTGAAGCTGGAGGAGACTCCGGTGTTCCGCCACGCGGTGGAGCGCGGCCAGAAGGTGCAGTCGCCGGCAAAGGAGGCGTTCCGCACGTCCTGGCGGCCGATGATCCTGGGCACCGCGATCATGATTTCGTGCTACACGCTGTTTTACCTGGTCACGACGTGGGTGCTGTCCTTCGGCATCGGCCGCCGCGATCTGGGCCTTGGCCTGGGCATCCCGTACACGGAGTTCCTGCGGCTGCAGTTGATCTCCATCTTCGCGTTCATCGTCGCGGTGCCGTTGTCCGGCAAGCTGGGCGATGCCGTGGGCCGGCGCCGCCTGCTCATCGTCGTGTCGGCGGCGATGATCGTCTTCGGCCTGACGTCCACGTTCTTCCTCGACCCGGAGACCGCGACGCAGGGGTCGGTGCTGGCGTTCCTGACCATCGGCATGTTCCTCATGGGCCTGGTCTTCGGCCCGATGTCGGCGGTGCTGCCGGAGCTGTTCCCCACCAACGTGCGCTACACGGGGTCGGGCATCTCCTACAACGTGTCGTCGATCCTCGGCGCGGCGGTCGCGCCGTTCATCGCGACGGCGCTGGTGGCGTCCTTCGGCGTCTCCGCGGTGGGCGTGTACCTGACGCTGGCGTCGGTGCTGTCGCTGGTGGCCATCTTCATCATGCGCGAGACCCGGCACATCGACTTGGCCGAGCTGTAACCGCTTTTCGCTTGACGACGCTCACGCGCCCCGCCTCCCGGCCTGCACCGGAGTCCGGGGCGCGCGGTGTTTCCGGCGGGGGCGGCGGTGCTCGACGGACGGCGGCGCTTTCGGGGTCAGCGGCGCTTGCGGGGCTTGGCCATCAACTCGATCTGCACCATGTCGGTGCGGCCGGAGGCGACGAGCGCCTGCTGCAGCGCCAGGTGGAAGTCCCACAGGCGCCGGTAGACGCGGTCGTAGCCGAGTCCCGCGGCCTCGCGGGAATGGGCGGCGAACAGCTCGCGCCACAGTTCCAGGGTGCGTTCGTGGTGCCCGGCGAGATGAGATTCGGAGATGATCCGCAATCCAGTGTCGCGGTCGACGATGCGCCGCAGCTCGTCCATGGTCGGGTACCGCAGCGCGGGCCACACGTAGGAGCGCACCAGGTCCAGTGCGGATCCGGCGGAGTCGTCGAACCGTTCGCCGGCGACCGTCATCTGCACGACGATCGTCCCGCGGTCTGCCAGCACGCGTTCGGCGCCGCGCAACCACTTGCGGATTCCCTCGGTGCCGAAGGTCTCCAGCCGCTCGACGTTGAAGATCGCCTCGTAGTTCCCGTCGAAATCCCGCGGCGACGGAAAGACCCGGTCGGCGCGCAGGATGCGCACGGGCCCGGACAGGCCCGCATCGTCCGCGCGCTTGCCGACGGCCTCGGCGTGATCGTCCGAAATGGCCAGCACGTCCCCGGAGGCGCCACGGTCCGCGGCGCGCAACGCCAGCTCGCCGCCGGAAGACGGCCACTCCAGCACCCGGTCGCCGGCGCGGACGCGCGCCAGATCCAGCATGCGCTCCACCCGGCGGGCCTGCGCCTCCGGAAGATCGGCGCGGGCGACGCCCTCCGGATCGTCGATGCGGGTCACGTCGACCTTCCAGTGGGCGGGCACCCCGCCGCGGCCCGCGCCGGGCGCCTGGTTCGGGACTTCCTCCAACGACGTAGTACGGGCGCCGGAGGCGAACAACGCCGAACCACCGGTCAACGACGGCCCCGCGAAAAGCTCGATGAGCGACGCGGGAAGCTCTCCGCCGGGACCCGTTGCGCGAGGCGTGGGACGGCGGCCCGACAGCTTGCGCAGGCCCCTGCCGACGCGGCCCTCGGCGCCCACGTCCAGGCCGGCGTCGAAAAGCGCCGCCAAGGTCCGGGGCAACGTGTCCGATTCCCACTCGCCCGCCAGATACGACTCGCCCAAGCCGACCCAGTCCGCCTCGGCTATGCGGCGGAACATGGCGTCCGAGTCGCGGATGCCGATCGTCGCCGAACCGGGACCATCGATCTCCACCCCGTACCGGTTGCAGGCCCGCACGAACGCCTTCCGGGCCAGGTCGGCGCGCTTGCCGAGCAACGGCCCATCGGGCACCCGGGCGACGCCCGGCCAACGCTCGGCGTCGATGGAGAAACGCTCCACGGGCATCGCGGCGCTCCTCCCCTCGTTTTCGGCCATGCGGGCCAGGTTACCGGTGGACGCCACCAAATAGGCGGCGGCGCACCGCAGCCACTATCATGGCCCGGTACCCCCACCCATGTACGAATTTCGAGGAGAATTTTCATGACCGAGACGCCCTACCGTCCTCGCACGGGACGACCGCACGTCGTCATCGTCGGTTCGGGTTTCGGTGGCCTCTTCGCCGCCCGGAAGCTCAAGGACGAAAACGTCGACGTCACCCTCATCGACCGTACGAACCACCACCTCTTCCAGCCGCTGCTGTACCAGGTGGCCACCGGCATCCTCTCCTCCGGTGAGATCGCGCCGCCGACCCGCCAGATCTTCGACGGCGAGCAGAACATCCGCGTGGTGAAGGGCGAGGTCACCGACATCGACGTCGACGGCCGCACCGTCACCTCCAAGCTGGGCGATCGCGTCCAGGCCTGGGAGTACGACTACCTCATCGTCGCCGCCGGCGCGGGCCAGGGCTACTTCGGCAACGATCACTTCGCCAAGTACGCGCCGGGCATGAAGACCATCGACGATGCGCTGGAGATCCGCTCCCGCATCATCGCCTCCTTCGAGCACGCGGAGCTGGCCAACGACCCGGCCGAGCGCGAGCGCCTGCTGACCTTCGTCGTCGTCGGCGCCGGCCCGACCGGCGTGGAGCTGGCCGGCCAGCTGGCCGAGCTGGCCAACCGCACCCTGAAGTCGTCGTACCGCAGCTACAACCCGCACGCCGCCCGCGTCATCCTGCTCGACGGCGCGCCGCAGGTGCTGCCGCCCTTCGGCAAGCGCCTGGGCCGCAACGCCCAGAAGCAGCTGGAGAAGCTCGGCGTCAGCGTCAAGCTCAACGCCATGGTCACCGACGTCAACGAGTACGGCGTCACGTACAAGAACGCCGAGGACGGCTCCGTCGAGACCATCCCGTCGTACTGCAAGATCTGGTCGGCCGGCGTCGCGGCCTCCCCGCTGGGCAAGATGATCGCCGACCAGACCGGCATCGAGTGCGACCGCGCCGGCCGCGTCCCGGTCAACCCGGACCTGTCCGTCGGCGAGCACAAGAACGTCTTCGTCGTCGGCGACATGATGTCCCTCGACGGTCTGCCGGGCGTCGCGCAGGTGGCCATCCAGGGCGGCGAGTACGCCGCCGACCTGATCACCGCCGAGACCGAGGGCGGCGAGATCGCCGAGAACGCGGCCCGCGAGCCGTTCGAGTACTTCGACAAGGGCTCCATGGCCACCGTCTCCCGCTTCGCCGCCGTGGTGAAGATGGGCAAGGTCGAGGTCACCGGCTTCCTGGGCTGGGTCCTGTGGCTGGCCGTCCACCTGATGTTCCTGGTCGGTTTCCGCAACCGCCTGGTCTCCGTGATCAGCTGGGGCCTCAACGTGCTCACCCGCGACCGCTACCAGCTGGTGTCCACCCGCCAGCAGATGTACGCGCGCACCGCCATCGACCGCCTGATCGAGCTGACCGGCGACGACACCGGCATCCGCGACAAGAAGGGCATCAGCGAGATCGAGCGCGGCGACAAGTAGCGTCCGTTCCCGCCACGCCACGCCCCGCCTCACCTTGAGGCGGGGCGTCGCCATTCCGGGCCATGCCCGCTTCACCCCGAACGTGACCGATCAGGCACCCGGACGATCTGCGTTCGGGCATCGACGGGCGTAAGGTGAACCGTGAAGTGCGGATCAACGCCTCGATAGGCCCTTCGCCCGGACCCGCCCACCACGCGGGTCGGCGCCGATCGGCCGATCGCCTCTCACCTGGGGCGGATGTTTGAGCGGGGCGATCTGCCCGTCAACAGACGTCCGACGAGAGGCGGCCCCGGATCGGGGCCCGGAAAGGTGGCACGGGTGACCATTGCCGCGCCCAACGCACGCACCCAGACCGATGGATCCATGATCGATCCGTGGGAGGGGTTCACCGGCGAGCGGTGGCGGGAGTCCATCGACGTCCGCGATTTCATCCAGAACAACTACGCGCCTTACGACGGCGACGCGTCGTTCCTGTCCGGCCCCACCGACAAGACCCTGCGCGTGTGGGATCACCTGGAGAAGAACTACCTGTCCGTGGAGCGCGAGAAGCGCGTCTTCGACGTCGACACCACCACCCCGGCGGACATCGACGCCTTCCCGGCGGGCCACATCTCGGAGGACGACGACGTGATCGTCGGCCTGCAGACGGACGTGCCGCTGAAGCGCGCGATGATGCCCAACGGCGGCTGGCGGATGGTCGAGACCGCGATCAAGGAGGCCGGCAAGGAGGTCGACCCCAAGGTCCGCGAGATCTTCACCAAGTACCGCAAGACCCACAACGAGGCCGTGTTCGACATCTACACCGCCCGCATCCGCGCGGCGCGCAAGTCGCACATCATCACGGGCCTGCCCGACGCCTACGGCCGCGGCCGCATCATCGGCGACTACCGCCGCGTGGCCCTCTACGGCGTCGATCACCTCATCGCGGAAAAGGAGGCGGCCAAGACGTCCGTCGCCGCCCAGGGATTCTCGGAGCATTGGGCCCGCTACCGCGAGGAGCACGCCGAGCAGATCAAGGCGCTGAAGAAGCTCAAGACGATGGCGGAGTCCTACGGCTTCGACATCTCCGGCCCCGCCGCCACCGCGAAGGAAGCGGTGCAGTGGACGTACTTCGGTTACCTGGCGTCGGTGAAGTCGCAGGACGGCGCCGCGATGTCCATCGGCCGCCTGTCCGCGTTCTTCGACCCTTACTTCGAGCGTGACCTCGCAGCCGGCCGCATCGACGAGACCGACGCCCAGGAAATCATGGACGCGCTGGTGATCAAGCTGCGCATCGTCCGCTTCCTGCGCACCATCGATTACGACCAGATCTTCTCCGGCGACCCGTACTGGGCCACCTGGTCCGACGCCGGCTTCTCCGACGACGGCCGCCACATGGTGACCAAGACGGCGTTCCGCCTGCTGCAGACGCTGCGCAACCTGGGTCCCGCGCCGGAGCCGAACATCACGGTGTTCTGGGATCCGGAGCTGCCCGCCGGGTACAAGGATTTCTGCTCGGCCATTTCCATCGAAACCTCGTCGATCCAGTACGAGTCCGACGAACAGATCCGTGACCGGTGGGGTGATGACGCGGCGATCGCCTGCTGCGTCTCCCCCATGACCGTCGGCAAGCAGATGCAGTTCTTCGGCGCGCGCGTCAATGCCGCGAAGGCCCTGCTCTACGCGCTCAACGGCGGCCGCGACGAGGTTTCCGGCCAGCAGGTCGTCGAGGGCTACGAGCCCATCGCCGGCGATGGCCCGCTGGACTTCGACGAGGTCTGGGCGAAGTACGAGGACATGCTGGATTGGGTGATCGGCACCTACGTCGAGGCGCTGAACATCATCCACTGGTGCCACGACAAGTACGCCTACGAGTCCGTCGAGATGGCGCTGCACGACTCCGACATCATCCGCTCGATGGGCTGCGGCATCGCCGGCCTGTCGATCGTCGCGGACTCGCTGGCGGCCATCAAGTACGCGAAGGTCACGCCGGTGCGCGACGAGACCGGGCTGATCGTCGACTACGTCACCGAGGGCGATTTCCCCGTGTACGGCAACGACGACGACCTGGCGGACGACATCGCGGCGACGATCGTGCACACGGTCATGGCGAAGATCAAGGAGATCCCGCTGTACCGCGACGCGATCCCGACCCAGTCGGTGCTGACCATCACCTCGAACGTGGTCTACGGCCGCGCGACCGGCAACTTCCCGTCGGGCCACCGCGCCGGCACCCCGTTCGCCCCGGGCGCCAACCCCGAAAACGGCATGGACACCCACGGCATGGTCGCCTCCATGCTGTCGGTGGGCAAGCTCGACTACGAGGACGCGCTCGACGGCATTTCGCTGACCAACACCATCACCCCGTCGGGGCTGGGCCGCACGAAGGACGAGCAGGTCGCCAACCTGGTCGGCATCCTCGACGCCGGCTTCATCATCGACGAGGACTAGCCTCCCTCCCCGCCCTCCCCGCCCAAAACGGCACACTCACCAGAAGGAGACCCACCCCATGTCCTCCAAGACCTTCGACGAGCGCCTCGCCGACATGAAGTCGCAGCGCACCGCCAACAACGCCGGTTCCGGCCTGTACCACGCCAACATCAACGTGCTGGACAAGTCCACGCTCGAGGACGCGATGGCCAACCCGGACAAGTACCCGAACCTGACGGTGCGCGTGTCGGGCTATGCGGTGAACTTCGTCAAGCTCACCGCCGAGCAGCAGCAGGACGTCCTGGAACGCACGTTCCACGAGAGCGCGTAGGCGCCGCCGGATGGCGGACGGACTCAACCGCGAAGTCACCGTCGCCCCCTCCGACGGGCCGCGGGTGCGCGGAGCCGCCCAGGGGTTGGGCGGCGTGCCCGCAGGGGGCGAGCTCGGCGTCACGGACGTCGCCGAGCACAATCGCAGGGCGCTTTTCGACGCCCGCCGCTCCGGCGACATCGGCCTGGTCCATTCCTGGGAGCTGGTGACCTCGGTCGACGGACCCGGCACGCGCATGACCCTGTTCATGTCGGGGTGCCCGTTGCGCTGCAAGTACTGCCACAACCCGGACACGATGGAGTTGCGGGAGGGCACGCTGGAGCGCGTCGAGGACGTGATCAAGCGGATCAAGCGCTACCGGACGGTGTTCCGCGCGTCCGGCGGCGGCCTGACCATTTCGGGCGGCGAGCCGCTGTTCCAGCTGGCGTTCACCAAGCGCGTGCTGGCGGCAGCGCGGGAGGCCGGCATCCACACGGCTGTCGACACGTCGGGCAATCTCGGCCATCGACTGTCCGACGAGGACCTCGACCTCGTCGACCTGTTCCTGCTCGACGTCAAGTCCGGGCTGGCGGAGACGTACGAGAAGGTGACCAGCCAGAAGCTCAAGCCGACGCTGGAATTCGGCGAGCGGCTGGTCGCCCACGGCAAGAAGATGTGGGTCCGGTTCGTCCTGGTCCCCGGGCTCACCGACGACCCCGCCAACGTCGAGGCGACCGCCGACATCGTCGCCCGCTGGGCGGACTGCGTCGAGCGCGTGGAGGTCCTCCCCTTCCACAACATGGGCGCGGACAAGTGGGCGAATCTGGGCATGACCTACGAACTCGCCGACGTCCGCCCACCGACGGCGGAGTCGCTCGAGCTGGTCCGGGACGTCTTCCGGTCCAGGGGCTTGACGACGTTCTGACGCCGCGCCGTCGACGTTCCGGCGCCGCCGCAACAACCGCGCGACCGTCGCCCCGGTGGTTGGGGCGCGGGGGCGCGGCCCGCCCGGGCGCCTACTCCCCCGGGTTCTGCCCGGCGGGCAGCACCGCCAGCCGCAGGTTGGTGCGCGACAGCAGCTTGCCGTCGGATTCGCGGGTGTGCCGGATCTCCCACACCTGGGAGGTTCGGCCGAGGTGCACCGGCGTGGCCGTGGAAATCAGCGCGTCCCCGGCGACCGCCGAACGGTAGAAATCCGTCGAGTTGTTCACGCCCACCACCGGGCGGTCGGCGCCGGCGGCGATGAAGCCGGCAATGGAACCGCAGGACTCGCCGACGGTCGCGTACACGCCGCCGTTGGCCACGCCCCACGGCTGGAGGTGCTCGGGGCCGATCTCCAGGCGCATGCTCATCAGTCGGGGCCCCACGGCGACGTAGCTGGTGCCCAGATAGGCGTCGAGGCCGGCCGCTTCGACGTCGCCTTCGGTCAGCTCGTTGAGCTCGGCGATTTCCTCGTCGGTCAGCACCCGCTCGCCGGCGGCCTTGAGCAGCCTGCCGTAAACGCCGAATTTCTCCGGGGACATGGGCATCGTCGGTACCTCTTTCCTGAGCGGTGATTTCTGCCCCGAGGCTACCCGACCCCGGAGCAACCCCGTGCAACTATCGGCAACATCCGCCCGGACCGCGTGGGGGCGGGGTCGTTGCGCTTAAACTGACGGGCATGGACAACGAGAAGCAGCAAGCACAGATCGGCGTCGTCGGCCTGGCCGTCATGGGCTCCAACATCGCCCGCAACTTCGCCCGCAACGGCCACACCGTCGCGGTCTACAACCGCAGCCCCGAGAAGACCCGCGCCCTGATCGCCGACCACGGCGAGGAAGGCGCGTTCGTCCCCTCGGAGACCATCGAGGACTTCGTCGCCTCGCTGGAGCGCCCCCGCCGCGCCCTGATCATGGTGCAGGCCGGACCCGCCACCGACGCCGTCATCGACCAGCTGGCCGATGCGATGGAGGAAGGCGACATCATCATCGACGGCGGCAACTCGCTGTACACCGACACCATCCGCCGCGAGAAGGCGATCCGCGCCCGCGGCCTGCACTACGTCGGCGCCGGCATTTCCGGCGGCGAGGAGGGCGCGCTCAACGGCCCGTCGATCATGCCCGGCGGCCCCGCCGAGTCCTACGAGTCGCTCGGCCCGCTGCTCGAGTCCGTCTCCGCGCACGTTGACGGCGTGCCGTGCTGCACGCACATCTCCACCGACGGCGCCGGCCACTTCGTCAAGATGGTCCACAACGGCATCGAGTACGCCGACATGCAGGTCATCGGCGAGGCGTACCAGCTGCTGCGCGACGCCGCGGGCATGAGCCCGGCGGAGATCGCCGACGTCTTCCGCGAGTGGAACGCCGGCGACCTGGACTCCTACCTGGTGGAGATCACCGCGGAGGTCCTGTCTCAGGTCGACGCCGAGACCGGCAAGCCGCTCGTCGACATCATCGTCGACGCCGCCGGCCAGAAGGGCACCGGCCGCTGGACGGTCAAGGCCGCCCTCGACCTGGGCATCCCGGTCACCGGCATCGGCGAGGCCGTCTTCGCCCGCGCCCTGTCCTCCTCGCTCGACCAGCGCGCCGCGGCCCGCGACCTGCCCTCGGGCGAGGTCACCGGCCGCCCGGAGGACCGCGACGAGTTCGTCGAGAAGGTCCGCCGCGCGCTCTACGCCTCGAAGATCGTGGCCTACTCGCAGGGCTTCGACGAGATCAACGCCGGCGCCGCCGAGTACGGCTGGGACATCGATCGCGGCGCGCTGGCCACCATCTGGCGCGGCGGCTGCATCATCCGCGCCCGCTTCCTCAACCGCATCAAGGAGGCCTACGACCGCGATCCGGAGCTGCCGGCCCTGCTGCTGGACCCGTACTTCCGCGATCAGGTTTCCGAGTGCCTCGACGCCTGGCGCGACGTGGTGGTCACCGCCACCCGCATGGGCCTGCCCGCCCCGGTGTTCTCTTCGTCGCTGGCGTACTACGACGCCCTGCGCGCCGAGCGCCTGCCAGCGGCGCTGATCCAGGGCCAGCGCGACTTCTTCGGCGCGCACACCTACCGCCGCACCGACAAGGAGGGTTCCTTCCACACGCTGTGGTCGGGCGATCGCTCCGAGGTGGAGGCCTAAACTCCTCCGATCGACGGTCGCCGGTCGGTGGCCGCCCATCTGCGTCCGCGCCGGCTCGGCCACACTTGAGCTGATCCGGCCGCATGCGCCGTACCGGGGTCCTTCGGGGCCCCGGTATTCTTTTGCCCATGTCATCCGATGCGGGATCGCCCGCCGCCCCGTCCCCGTCGTTCCACGATCTGGGGGTCGCGGAGGCGGTGGTCCGCACGTTGCGGTCGATGCGCGTGACCGAGCCGACGCCCATCCAGGCCGCCGTGCTGCCGGATGCGCTGGCCGGCCGCGACGTCCTCGGCCGCGCGCCGACGGGGTCCGGCAAGACGCTGGCCTTCGGCATCCCGATGGTCCAGGCCCTGACGGGCTCGGCGTCGAAGCCCGGCCGCCCGCGCGGCCTGGTCATCGCGCCCACTCGCGAGCTCGCCGATCAGATCGCCGACGTCCTCGGCGATCTCGGCGCCGCCGCGGGCCTGCGGGTCCGCGCGTTCGTCGGCGGCGAGAACATCAACCGGCAGAAGCTCACCCTTGCCGCGCCCGTCGACGTCGCGGTGGTCACCCCGGGCCGCGCGCACGATCTGCGGCGGCAGGGGCAGCTTTCGCTTGACGACGTCTCGGTCGCCGTCATCGACGAGGCCGACGAGTTGGCGGCGCTGGGGTTCTTGCCCGACGTCCTCGGACTCGTGCGTGCCGCTCCGGCGGAAGCGACGCGCATGTTGTTTTCCGCGACCCTGGACGCGACCGCCGAGGCGCTGATGGAAGGACGCTCCCCCGCACGCCACGAGGTCTCGGCCGCCGTGGTGTCGGTGGACACGATGAAGCACCTCGTCTTCCGCGTCCCCGACAACGACGCCGCCGACGCCGTCACCGCGTGGATCGCCGCACGGGAGGGGCGGGTGGTGCTCTTCGGCAACACGAAACACCGGGTCACCGGCATGGCCGACTACCTGACCAGGCAGGGCATCCGAGTGGAGGCGCTCCACGGCGATCGCGGCCAGACCGCCCGCCGCAAGGCGCTGGCCGATTTCGCGTCCGGCGAGGTGCCGGTGCTCGTGGCCACCGACGTCGCCGCCCGCGGCATCGACGTCGATTCCCTCGATCTGGTGGTCCACGTCGACCCGCCGCCGGAGGCCGCGACCTACGTCCACCGCTCGGGCCGCACCGCCCGCGCCGGGGCGACCGGCACCGTGGTCACCATCGTCCGCGACCGCCAGGCCGACGCAGTCGCCGACATGCTCCGCGCCGCCGGCGTCACCCCCGAGATCATGGACGTCTCACCGGGGTCGACCGCGCTGAAGAAGTGGACCGGAGCACGCAAGCCCCCGGGCGAGAAGCGGGAGACGGGCCGTCGTCAAGCGGGAAGCGGGCAAGGACCGCGGACCCGGGCCGGAGCCGGAGCCGGCGGCAAGGGAGGACGGCCCCGCCGCGGCAACCCCGCCGCCTCGCGGCCGCACCGGCCGAAGAAAAAGCGCGGCAAGAAGTAGCGCGGCAAGAAGCAGCGCCGGGTCGGCGGGCCACGCGGACCCGCTGGGAGTAGGATCTTTCCCTAATCATGGACATATTCCTCAACATCGTCGCGGTCCTCGGCTTCATCGCGCTGACGGCCGGCACCGGCCTGTTCGTCGCCTTCGAATTCGCGGTGACGGGCCTGGAGCGCTCCGCGATCGACAACGACGTGGCCAAGCGCGGCGACGGGCCGGCGCATTCCGTGCGCAAGGCCCACAACAAGCTGTCGTTTCACCTGTCCGGCGCTCAGCTGGGCATCACCCTGACCACTCTGGCCACCGGCTTCCTCGCCGAGCCCGTGCTCGCGCGGTACTTCACGCCGATGCTCGAATGGGCGGGCCTGTCCGAATCCGCGACCGGCCCGACCGCGTTGATACTCGCCCTCATCGTGGCCACCGGCCTGTCGATGATCTACGGCGAGCTGGTGCCCAAGAACGTCGCCATCACCGAGCCGCTGGGCGTCGCCCGCGTGACCGCCCGGCCCGTGATGTGGTTCAACTGGGTGTTCTACCTGTTCATCCAGTCGATGAACGTCACCGCCAACTGGATGGTGCGCAAACTCGGCATCGAGCCCGCCGACGAGCTCGCGTCGGCGCGCTCGCCGCAGGAGCTGGGGGCGCTGGTGCGCAACTCCGCCCAGCAGGGGGCGCTGGACAAGTCCAAGGCGCAGATGCTGCAGAGCTCGCTGAAATTCGGCGAGACCACCGCGGAGGATCTGATGACCCCGCGGTCGACCATCATTTCCCTGTCCATCGACGCCACCGTCGAGGATCTCCTGTCCACCGCCCTGGAGTCCGGGCGCTCGCGTTTCCCGGTCACCGACGGCGACCTCGACGCGACCATCGGCGTCGTCCACGTCAAGGACGCGTTCACCATCCCCGCCGCGCGCCGCACCACGACGCGCGTGTCCGAGCTGGCGCGTCAGGTGCCGGTGCTGCCGCAGTCGCTCGACGGCGACGCGGTGCTCGAGGCGGTGCGGTCGGCGGGCTCCCAGATCGCCCTGGTCGCCGACGAATACGGCGGCACGGCGGGCATCGTGACCATCGAGGACGTCGTCGAGGAGATCCTCGGCGAGGTCTACGACGAGTACGACGACGCCGAGGCCGAACAGGAGGTCCGCCGCGTCACGGAGGGCTGGGACTGCTCCGGCCTGCTCCGCGTCGACGATCTGCCGCACAAGGTCGGCTACTACGCGCCCGACGGCGACCACGAAACGCTGGGCGGCGTGATCATGCTGGCCCTGGGCCGCATCCCCGCGGAGGGCGACGTCGTGCTGCTGCCGGAGACCGACCGCGACCTGATGGACGAGTTCGAATCCGGCATCGCGGGGCGCTGGTACGCCCGCATCCTGGCGATGGACGGTCGGCGCGTCGACAGGGCGCTGCTGATCCCGATCACCGACGAGCGCGCGAAGGAGATGTTCGACCGATGAGCGACTGGTTCGGAATTTCCCTCACCGTCCTGCTGCTGGCGTTCAACGCCTTCTTCGTCGGCGCGGAGTTCGCGCTGATCGCCGCCCGCCGCGACCGTCTGGAGGCGCTGATCGCGCAGGGCAAGAAGCGCGCCAAGACCGTGCTGGGCGCCACCGAGCACCTGTCGATGATGCTCGCCGCCGCGCAGCTGGGCATCACCATCTGTTCGCTGCTGCTGGGCAAGGTCTCGGAGCCTGCGATCGCGCACCTGCTGGAGGAGCCCTTCGCCGCGGTCGGAGTGCCGGAGTCGCTGCTGCATCCGATCAGCTTCGCCATCGCGCTGCTGTTCATCTCGATCCTGCACATCCTGCTGGGCGAGATGGTGCCCAAGAACATCGCGCTGGCCGGCCCGGAGACCATGGCCATGTGGCTGACGCCGGCGCACCTGGCGTTCTACAAGCTGACCAAGCCGCTGCTGCTGTTCTTCAACTGGGTCGCGCGCCACACGCTGGCGTGGTTCGGGATCATCCAGAAGGACGAGCTCGATTCCACCGTCAACACCGATGAGCTGGCGTCCATGATCGCCGAGTCCAGGCAAGAGGGTTTGCTTGACGACGAAGAGCATTCCCGCCTGAACCGCGCACTGTCGTCGGAGAATCGTTCGATCCGCGAGGTGCTCATCGTGCCGTCGAAGATCCGCACGGTGCCCACGTCGCCGACGGTCGGCGACCTGGAGGTCGCGGTGACCGAGACCGGGTTCTCCCGTTTCCCGGTGGCCGGGGCCGACGGCGGCTACCGCGGTTACGTGCACGTCAAGGACGTGCTCGACCGCGTCCTGGATCCCGCGTCCGGGCCGGAGACCGCGATCCCCGACGAGGAGATCCGCGAGCTCATCGCCGTCGACGCCGATGGCGCGATCGACCGGACGATGCGCGAGATGCGCCGCCGTTCGGCGCACATGGCCATGGCCGTCCAGGGCGGCGCGGCGGTGGGCATCGTGACGCTGGAGGACCTCATCGAGGAGCACATCGGCGTCGTCCGCGACTGGACCCACGAAACCAACGAGGCCGTCGCCTCCCGCCCCATCAAGTCCACCGCCCAGGGCACCGCGGCCAAGGCCGTCCAGGTCAAGACCGCCGCCGTCCGCGCAGCCGCAAAGGCGGGCGCCAAGAACCCGCCGAAGACCGGCGGGCCCCGCGGCGCATGACCGGCGGAGATGTACGGGCTGAGCGAGCTGACCGGGCCGACGACGAGCAGGCCGGCCGGGTCGACCACACCGAGCGTGCCGGTACCGAAGTGATCCTGCCGCTCGAGGAGTGGCTCGACCGCGCGGAGGCGCACGCCCGCCGCGCCGACGCGCTGTGCGCCGACCATCTGGAACGCCGGTCGCGGGGCCGGAAGCATCCCGTGTGGGACTTCCTCTTCGAGTACTACCCCGTCCGCCCGGGCACCCTGCGCCGATGGGCCCCGGGTCTCGGGGTCGCGTTGGACGGCGCCGACGATCCCCGCGCCGCCGAGCACGTCGCGCACCTGCGCGATTTCCGCGTCGGCGGCGACGGCATCGCCCGCCTCGACCACGCCGCCCACGCCGAGCGCCGCGGTGAAGCGATCTCCTACATCGCCG
>NZ_DURI01000231.1 GCF_012837295.1 Corynebacterium sp.
ACCACTGCCGCCGAGGCCGACCGCCACGAGCCAGGAGGATCCGTGCCACCGAAGGTCACCGACACCCGCACCGCCCAGAACGAGGCACTGCACCAGGTCGAGGCCGAAACGGCGGCGGGCGCGCGGCAGATCGTCGCGACGTTCTCCGATGACTTCCACGACTGCGTCACCCTCATGTGCATGCTCGGCGTCGAGCCGGAGGGCCTGAGCTACAAGAAGGTCCACGAGGAGCACCTCGAGGCCACCGCCCCGAAGACCGCCAAGCGCACCCGCAAGTCGACGAAGAAGGCCGCCAAGAAGGCGACCGCGAAGAAGACGACGGCGAAGAAGGCGACCGCCAAGAAGACGGCCAAGAAGGCCACCGCCAAGAAGACCACGAAGAAGGCGTGACCCCCATGGGCCGCGAACGCTCGGATTTCGTCGTCGTGGCCAACCGGCTGCCCGTCGCGCCCGTCGACGATGCGTCGGCGCCCGGCGGCGTGCGCTGGGAAGCCAGCCCCGGCGGCCTGGTCACCGCGCTGACCCCGGTCCTGCTGCGCAACAACGGCGCCTGGGTCGGGTGGGCCGGCAGCGTCTCCGACGCCGCCGACGCCCCGGAGGTCCCCGAGTCGATCGACACCGACGAGGGCCTGCACCTCTTCCCCGTCGAGCTGACCTCGGAGGAGCACGAGAAGTTCTACGAGGGCTTCTCCAACGCCACCCTGTGGCCGCTGTACCACTCGCTCATCGTCGCCCCGACGTACGACGGCGCCTGGTGGGAGTCCTACCGCGAGGTCAACCTCCGCTACGCCGAGGCCGTGTCGCGCCGCGCCGCGGAGGGCGCCACGGTGTGGGTGCAGGACTACCAGCTGCAGCTCGTGCCGGGCATCCTGCGGCAGCTGCGGCCGGACCTGACCATCGGGTTCTTCCTGCACATCCCGTTCCCGCCGTCGGAGATCTTCCGCCAGCTGCCGTGGCGCGAGGAGATCGTCCGCGGCCTGCTCGGCGCCGACGTCATCGGGTTCCACCTGGACACGTGCGCCGACAATTTCCTCGACCTGTGCCGCCGCGTCTCCGGCGAGGCCGGGTCGCACACGGGACTGCCGGACACCCTCGACGTCCACGGGCGGTCGGCGGTGCGCGAGGCGTCCGGGACGATTTCGGCGCCGGACGGCCGCACGGTGCGGGTGGGGTCCTTCCCCATTTCCATCGACTCGGGCGACGTCATCGCCAAGGCCGCCGACGCCGACCGCGACGGCGTCCGCGCCCTGGCCGGCGACCCGCGCACGCTGCTGCTCGGCGTCGACCGCCTCGATTACACGAAGGGCATCCTCGTGCGCCTCGAGGCGTTCGAGGCGCTGCTCGAGTCGGGCGCGCTGGACCCGTCGGAAAACGTCCTGGTGCAGGTGGCCACCCCGTCGCGCGAGCGCGTCGACGACTACCGCCGCACCCGGGCCCGCGTCGAGCACGCGGTGGGGCGCATCAACGGGCGCTTCGGGTCGCTGGGCCGCCCGGTGATCCACTACATCCACCGCCCCGTGCCGTTCGAGCAGCTGCTGGGCCTGTATTCGGCGGCGGACGTCATGCTGATCACCGCGCTGCGCGACGGCATGAACCTGGTGGCCAAGGAGTACGTCGCCTGCCACGCGGACGGCAGCGGCGCGCTGGTGCTGTCGGAGTTCACGGGCGCGGCGACGGAGCTCGACGGGTCGCACTTCTGCAATCCGCACGACCTCGAGTCGGTGAAGCGGGCGATCATGGCCGCGGTCAATTCGCTGGAGCACCACCCGGACGACGCCCGCGCGCGCATGGGGCGCCTGCACGCCCAGGTCCGCGACCACGACGTCGACCTGTGGGCGCGCAGTTTCCTCGAGGAGCTCACCCGCGCGCACGAGGCTTCCGGGGGCGCGCGATGAGCGGGGCCCGGCTGGTCCGCGGGGTCGCGGCATTGTGCTTGACGACGTTCGCGGCGGCGTCCCTCGTCGCCTGCGGCGGGGATGACGGCGCGGGCGGGGACGATCGGATCGTCGGCAAGCGCTGGCAGGTCACGGAGGTCTACGACGACCCGGCCCTGCCCCGCGGGGTGCCCGAGGGCACCGTGCCGCCGACGATCGCGTTCGGCCGCGAGTCCTACACCGGCGACGGCGCGTGCGGATCATTCCAGGGGACGCTGACGTGGCGCGACGAGGGCATCGTCACCGTCGGCGAGCCCGAGATCGTGCGCGAGGCCGACTGCGACGCGGTGTCCCGGACGTACGACGATCGGCTGCGGGCGCAGCTGGCCGGCGATTTCGTCGTCGAGACGCCCGACCCCGACCTGCGCATGACCGCCGTCGGCGACCACCCCGCGGGCGAAGCGGCCCCCGGCTGGGCCGCCGTGACGCAGGACTGACGGGGTAAACCGAGGCGCTGCGCGCGGTTCTTAGACGGAGGGGCGCTGGCGCCAGCGCTCGGTGGCCGGGGCGTCCTCGCCCGCCGCGACGACGTTGGCGTAGGACCCGCGGTGGTACAGCAGCGGCCGGGCATCCGCGCGATGGCCGAGCTCCGCGACGCCCCCGACGACGATGAAGTGGTCGCCGGCCTCGTGGACCGCCTCGATGGTGCAGTCGATCCACACCGCGCAGTCGCGCAGCAGCGGGTTGCCCAGCGCGGACCGCGTCCACTCGCCGTGGGCGAACTTGTCGGCGCCGCGGCGGCCGAACGCCGCGGAAATGTCGCGCTGGCCCTCCGTGAGCACGCTGACGGAAAAACGGCCGGTCGACTCGATGCGCGGCCAGGACTGCGACGTCTTCATCACCGTGAACAGCACCAGCGGCGGGTTCAGGCTCAGCGATGAGAAGGACTGGCAGGCGAAGCCGACGGGCTCCCCGTCGTCGGAGGCGACGATGGTGACGCCCGTGGCGAACTCGCTGAATGCCTTGCGCAGGGACATTTCGTCCATGGTCTCCAGGGGCACGGGGCGGGTGTCGGCATGCGTCATGGGCCGCACTTTACCCAGGCCCGCCGCAGACCGCGCCGCCGGGGAGGTCCGCATGCGTAGGCTGGTGACGTGAGCACCCAGTCGCCGTCCCCGGCCCCGTCCGCAGCCGCCGTCGCCGCCGTCGCCTCGGCGGAGACCCTCGTGGTCGCGCTCGATTTCGACGGCACGCTGGCCGATCTCGGCGACGACCCGATGGCCGTGCGCCCCCGCGAGGGCAACGTCGAGCTGGTGTCGCGCCTGTCCGCGCTGCCCCGCACCGAGGTGGTCATCCTCTCCGGCCGGCAGCTGCGCGACCTGCGGTACCTGTCCGGAATGGAGCACGTCGCCCGCCTGGTCGGCAGCCACGGCGCCGAGCCGCAGGACGGCCTGGCCCTGTCGGAGGCGGAGTCCGCGCTGCTCGAGGCCGTCGACCTCCGCCTGCGCGAGGTCCTCGCCGAGGCCGACGACGACCGCGCCTGGGTCGAGCGCAAGCCCGCCGCCCGCGTCCTCCACGTCCGGCTGCTCGACGACGAGGTGCGCAAGCGCCGCGTCCTCGACCACGCCATGTCCTTCTTCCGCCCCATCGGCGGCGTCCACGTCACCGAGGGCAAGGACATCCTGGAGATCGCCGTGCTCGACGTGACCAAGGGCAGCTACCTCGAGGCCGCGCGCAGCGAGTACGGGGCGGATGCAGTCCTGTTTATAGGCGACGACGTCACCGACGAGACGGTGCTGCGGACCCTGTCGTACGGCGACCTGGGCATCAAGGTCGGCTCGCCCGACGACGGCCCCAGCGCCGCGACCGCGTTCCTCCCCGACACCGCCGCCGTGACTGCGTTCCTCCGCGAATTCGCCGACGCCCGCGAAGCGGCCGTGTCCTAGCCCCGTCTCCGCCCCGCTTCACGACGTCCCGCGCGGAACCCCCGTCGTCCGCCCCGGCAGGAATTCGGTGGGCAGCGTGACGCTCGCGTCCCCGCCTGCCAGCGCCGCACCGGCGGCGCGGCCCTTGTCCCGGTTCGGCTGGATGACCGTGGTCACGCCCATGTGGCGGGCCAGGTCGATGCCGTCGAATCCGGTGACCGACAGATCCTCGGGCACGCGGATGCCGTTGTCCCGGGCATAGCGCAGCACCCCGAGGGCCTGCGTATCCGTGGTGCAGACGACCGCCGTCAGATTCGGGTGCGCCGTGAGCAGCTCACGGGCGGCGTCGTAATTGTTCTCCGGATCGTTGAGATGCCGCTCGACGATGGGCACGCCCGCCGGATCGATGCCCGCCTCCGTCAGCGCCTCGAGCGCCCCTTCGACGCGGGACCGCTGCACGTGATGGCGCGCGCCGGCCAGCCGTTCGGCGTTGACCGGGCCATCGTTGCGGCGCCGCGACAACCGCACCGACAGCACGCCGACCTCGCGATGCCCCAGCTCCGTCACGTGCCGCACCGCCGGCTTGATCGCCCCGCGGTCGTCGATGCCCACGAAGGGCACGCCCTCCACCCCGGTCGGCTGATCGCAGATCACGGTGGGCAGCCCGCGCTCGAGCACCGCCCGAAGGAAGGGATCGTCCTCCGCCACCGAATACACCACGAAGGAATCCACCACCGCCTGGCGGATGAGCATGCTCGGATCCGTCGGCAGATGATCCGGGACCTCCCCGGCCTTCCCGGCCTCCCCGCCTTCCCCGTCTTCCCCCTGCTCCGCGCACTCCGCGGACGACGCCGGGATGACCAGCAGCGAATCGCCGTGGCGGCCGCACTCCTCCGCGAGGCCCGCGAGGAAATCCACCGACGCGGGATCGTCGAAGGCGAAGGACAGCTGCTCCGTGAACAACACGCCCACGGCACCGACGCGGCGCATGCGCAGACTGCGCGCCATCGGGTCCGGACCGGGGTAACCCTGGGCCTCGGCCTGCGCGAGGATGCGCTCGCGAAGCTCCGGCGACAACTGGTCCGGCCGGTTGTAGGCGTTGGACACCGTGGTCCGCGACACCCCCAGCTCCGCCGCGATCGACGCCAGCGTCCCCTTGGACCGGCGCCCGTTCGGAGCGTTCGGCCGGGGCGGCGGGGCCGAACCGGGCTCGATGGGATCGACGGAATCTTCGGTGCGCACGGGCCCGAATCTACCCGATGGCGCGGATGGGGTGAGCGCATTCCAGCCGCAGTTGGCAATGGTTTTCAACTCGGCGTTAGGATGGGCCCATGAAAACTCGTTTCCTGCGCACCGCCCTGGCCGCCTCCGCCGCCGCGGGCCTGACCATGGGCCTCGTGGCCTGCTCCGGCGACGGCGCGACCGACGCCAACGCCGACGGCACGGGCGCCGATGGCGACGCCGTCACCATCGTCACCTCCACCAAGGTGTGGGCCGACGTCGCGGAAGCCGTCGTCGGCGATGCGGAGGGCGTGAAGATCCAGCCCATCATCGCCTCCAACGACGTCGACCCGCACTCCTATCAGCCCACCGCCGCCGACATGGCCACCGTCGAGCAGGCCGACGTGCTGCTGGCCGGTGGCGGCCACTATGACGCCTGGCTGACCGAGGCCGCCTCCTCCGACTCCGCCGCGATCATCCTCACCGCCATCGAGGGCGACGGCTTCGACGGCCACGGCGAAGAAGGCCACGATCACACCGGCAATGACGATGCCGGGCACGACCACGCGGAAGAAGGAGACGACCACGCCGGCCACGACGATGCGGACCACGACCACGCCGGTCACGACCACGAGGTCAACGAACACATCTGGTACAGCACCGACGCCGTGAAATCGGTCGCGTCGACGCTCGCGTCGGAGGTCAATTCGCACTGGGATCTCGGGGCGTCGGACGAGACCGTCGTCAAGCGCCTGGACGAGATCGACGACCGCAAGAAGGACCTGCCCGCCGCGACCACCGCCCAAACCCACCCGCTGGCCGACGACATCATCGCCGGCACGAAGATCACCGACGACACCCCGCAGGGCTACCGGAAGTCGACGCTGTCCGAATCCGAGCCCGCCGCCGCCGACGTCGCGGCGATGCTCGAGCTCATCGAGTCCGGTAACCTCGACTTCCTGATCGACGCGCCCCAGACGCGCGACCACGTGTCCGAGCGGCTGGTGAAGGCCGCGCAGGCGAAGGGCCTGCGCATCGTCAACGTCTACGAGTCGCCGAACGCGAACGAGAACTTCTTCGATCTGTACGAACGCATCCTCGACGATTTGGAGCAGGAGTAGTTGAGCCCACTCACCTTCGCCGGCGCGGCCGTGGCACCGCTCTGGTCCGACCTCGACCTGGAGGTCCGGCCCGGCGAGTTTCTCGCGGTGCTCGGCCCGAATGGCGTGGGCAAGTCGACGCTGATCGGCGCGGCGCTTGGCACCCGGGCGCTCACCGCCGGCACCGTCCGCGCGACGTCGGCGATCGGCTACATCCCGCAGCAGCGCATGTTCGACCCCGAGCTGCCCATGCGGGTGCGTGACCTCGTGGGGTTGTCGGCGGCGCACGGCATATTCCGTCGCCGCCCGCCGCGCGACCGCATCGACGCCGCGCTGGCCGACGTCGGGGCCGAGGGCATCGCCGACCGTCGCGTCGGCACGCTGTCCGGCGGCCAGCAGCAGCTGGTCCGGCAGGCGCAGGCCCTCGTCGGGGATCCCGAGCTCCTGCTTTGCGACGAGCCGCTGCTCAGCCTCGACCCCGCCGCCCAGCGTGCGGCCGTGGAGCGGTTCGACCGGCGCCGCCGCGAGCACGGCACCGCCGTGGTGTTCGTGACACACGGCATCAATCCCATCCTGCGGCACTGCGACCGCGTCCTCTACATCACGCCGCACGGTCACCGGGCCGGTGCCGTCGAGGAGATCATGACGTCCGAGACCCTGTCCGACCTGTACCGCACCGACATCACGGTCGCCACGGTCGGCGGAAAGCTGGTGGTGGTCTGATGGAGTGGCTGAACACGTTCGTGGCCGACACCCAGATGCTCCTCGACGTCGGGTTCGTCCAGTCCGCCCTCATCGCCGCGGCGCTGCTGGGCGTGGTGTCCGGCGTGATCACCCCGCTGGTGGTGATGCGGCGGATGAGCTTCACCGTCCACGGCACATCGGAGTTGGCGCTGATGGGCGCGTCGGCCGCGCTGCTGACCGGATTCAGCGTAGGCGGCGGCGCGATCGTCGGTTCGGTGTTGGCGGCCGTGGTGCTGGCGCTGCTGGGCATGCGCGGTGGACAGGACACCATCGTCGGCGTGGTGCTCAGCTTCGGCATGGGCCTGTCGGTGTTGTTCATCCACCTGTACCCCGGCCGCACGACTACCGCGTTTTCCCTTTTGACCGGCCAGATCGTCGGATTGTCCAGCGCCTCCGTGTGGCTGCTCGCGGCCGTCGCGGCGTTCGTCGTCGGGGTGGTGGCGCTGTTCTGGCGACCGCTGTTGTTCGCCTCGTCGGACCCCGTGCTGGCCGCGGCGTCGGGGATCAACGTGCGCGCCATGTCGGTCCTGTTCGCCGTGCTCATCGGCCTGACCGCCGCGCAGGGCGTGCAGATCGTCGGTGCCCTGCTCATCATCTCCCTGGTGATCACCCCCGGTGCCGCGGCGGCCCACGTGACCGCGTCGCCCGTGAAGGCCGTGGCATTGTCGGTGCTCTTCGCCGAGACCGCCGCCGTCGGCGGCGTCCTGTTGTCGCTGGCCCCGGGCATGCCGGTGAGCGTTTTCGTGACCACCATTTCCTTCGCCATCTACCTCGCCTGCCGTTTCATCGGCTGGCTCCGGAGCCGGACCGCCACCCGCGACGACGTTTCCGCCGGCCGCTGGGCCACTCCCCGCGAGGGCGTGATTCCCACGGCCGCCACGGCCGCCACGTCCCCTTCGTCCGCGGGCGCCGGCCCCGGTCCCGCCGCCGGCCCGGCCGGGTACCCTCTCGATGATTGCGGTGATTGCGCAGGCAGGCACCCCGCCCCCTGACCGCGCCTGGTGAATCTGGCGCCTGCCCCTGTCGGCGATCCCTCCGCCCTACTCCCCCCCTCGCTCTTCTTCCCAGCCCTACTTCGACGTCGCGGCTCGACGCTGTCGGGCGAACTCGCTGAGCGTGACGCCCGCGGCGACGGATGCGTTGAGGGACTCGACCCACCCCGCCATCGGAATGGACATGATCGAGTCGCAGGTCTCGCGGACGAGCCTCGACAGGCCCTTGCCCTCGGAACCGACGACGACCACGGTCGGGGTCGTGCCGTCATAGGTGTCCAGCGTGTGCTCGCCGCCGGCATCGAGCCCGACGACCTGGTAGCCCGCCTTCTGGAACTGCTTCAGCGACCGCACCATGTTCGTCGCCCGCGCGACCGGCAGCCGCGCCGCGGTGCCCGCCGACGTGCGCCAGGTGACGCCCGTGACCGCCGCGGAACGCCGCTCCGGAATGACCACGCCATGACCACCGAACGCCGCAGCCGAACGGATCACCGCGCCGAGGTTGCGGGGGTCGGTAATGTTGTCCAGGCACACGATCAGCCCGGGCTCGCCGGAGTCGACGACCTTTTCCAGCAGGTCCTCGACCGCCAGGTACTTATACGGCGGGATCTGGAGGCCGATGCCCTGATGCAGCGAATTGCCGGTCATCCGGTCCATCTCGTGGCGCGGGACCTCGCGGATCGGGATACCCCGATCGTTGGAGATTCGCACGGCCTCCTGCAGGCGATCATCATTGTCGGTTCCGAGCGCAACGAACAGCGTGCTGCCCGGCACCTTTGCGTGCAGGCACTCCACGACGGGGTTCCTGCCGACGACCAGCTCGGATCCGTCCGTCGCCTTCTCGTGGCGCCCCTGATCGCGGCGCCGCTTCTGCTCCGCCTGCTTGTGGGCCTTGTGGTACACGCGGTCCTCGGCCTTCGGGGTCGGCCCCTTTCCGCGCAGCCCCCTCTTATGCCCGCCGGTGCCGCCGGTTTCCTTCTTGTTGGACTTGCGCACTGCGCCCCGTCGCTGGGAATTGCCCGCCATGGTTCTCGTTTCTCGCCTTCGTCGCCGTCGGTGCCGTCAAGGCCCCATTGACCTCGATGCGTTCGTTCCGGTTGTTCTCGTCGTTCCGGTGGTTGTACTCGTTGCGGTCGTCGTCCATCGACTCCGCGGTTTACGTCAGTCTCCCAGCGACCACTTCGGCCCGTCGGCGGTATCGGTGACGACCACTCCCGCTTCAGTCAGCCGATCGCGCACCTCGTCCGCGGTACCCCAGTCCTTGGCCTCGCGAGCGGTCCTGCGGGTCTCCAGCTCATGGCCGACCAGGACGCCGAGGGCGTGCATCGCCTTGTCGTCGTCGCCACCCGCCGCCGCCCACTTCTCCGACAGCGGATCGAAGCCCAGGACGGCCGCCATGGCCCGCACGGACGACGCGATCTCCGCGGCCTCCGCGTCGGCCCCGTCGGCAAGCAATTGATTGCCCGCGCGCACCGCATTGTGGAGCTCGGCCAGGGCCCGGGGCACGGCGAGGTCCTCGTTCATGGCCGCGTCGAAGGCCTCGGGACGCGCCCCGACCTCTACCTGCCCGAACTTGTCCGCGGTGCGCTTCAGGAACGCTTCGATGCGACGATATCCCGCGGCGGCCTCCTGCAGCGCCTCCTCCGAATACTCCAGGACGGAGCGGTAATGCGCGCTGCCCAGGTAGTAACGGAGCTCCACGGGCCGCACCATCTCGAGGATGTGCGGCACCGACAGCACGTTGCCCAGCGACTTCGACATCTTTTCGCCGGCCATGGTCACCCAGTGGTTGTGCATCCAGTACCGGGCGAAACCATCGCCGGCCGCATGCGACTGGGCGATCTCGTTCTCGTGGTGCGGGAACTGCAGATCCAGACCACCGCAATGGATGTCGAACTCCCCACCGAGGTAATAGGTGGCCATAGCCGAGCACTCGAGGTGCCAGCCCGGCCGGCCATCGCCCCACGGCGTCGGCCATGACGGCTCGCCGGGCTTCGCCGACTTCCACAGCGCGAAGTCATGCGGCCCCCGCTTGCCCGGCGAATCCGGCTCGCCCTGCTCCATCTCAGCCACGCGGTTTCCCGACAGCGACCCGTAGTCGCCGCTCTCCGACGCCGCCCACGCGCTGACGTCGAAGTACACGTTCCCGTCGACGTCGTAGGCGAACCCGTTGTCGATGAGGCGACGCATGTACTCGACCATCTGGGTCACGTGCCCGGTCGCGCGGGGCTCGACGCTCGGCGGCAGCACACCCAGCTGGTCGTACGCCCACGTGAACTCGCGCTCGTAGGTGGACACCCACTCCCACCAGGGGCGACCGTGCTCGGCGGCCTTGGTCAGAATCTTGTCGTCGATGTCCGTCACGTTGCGCACGAACGCGACGTCCAGCCCCTGGGCCAGAAGCCACCGCCGCAAAATGTCGAACGCGACGCCCGACCGCACATGCCCGATGTGCGGCATCGCCTGCGGAGTCGCCCCACAGAGGTACACGGACGCGTGCCCCGGGCGCAGGGGCTCGAAATCTCGCAGCTCACGGGTGGCGGTATCGAAGATTCGGAAGTTCACGCCCCCGAGTGTAGCGGTCATGGCGGGCCCTCCCGAACACTTGCACGGCGCATGACCAGCGAGCACGACACGGAAAGCCCCGTGCGTTCACCGGCGGTTCACGTGGCGTTCGATGGCCCCCATTCATTTATGCCCTTCCCGCTATCAGTGCATCCCCACAGATTCGCTTTACGACGCCCATCCGCCCCACAAGCCCCAGCAGTCACACCTCATTCCCTGAATTCAACAACGAATGAACGTTCGATTAACTCTAGATTCGCACTTGCTTTCGAAGGGCATGGGCCGTATCGTCGGGATTGAAAGTTCAAGTACGCGCCAACAACCGAGGGGGACGGACGGCGATGAATAACCAAAACAATCAGCACGTATCCGAACATCGACCGGGGTCACGCATTCACGATCCGGATGCGCCCAATCTCTTAACGTTGATCCGCTTCGCAACCCGAGCGCTCACGGAACTCGCCCTTGCGTGCGAATCACGACGGATTGCGGTGAACGAGCTGCTGCAGCTGATGCCCGGTCTCAAGGAATTCGAAACCGCCCGCCGGGGCCTGGCGATCCTCGACGCCCGAATCGCGGAAACCACTGCATCGGAACAGTTGTCGCGAATATTGGGGACGACGCGCGCCGATGATTTCTTGGTCGAAGAGTTTCGACTGACGCGCCGTGACGCCACAAACCGAATTGCCGCGACCGGCTTTCTGGAGACACATCCGGATCTGAGGGCGCCCGCCGACGCTGCACTACGGGCCGGCGACATGACGTTGAGCGGACTCGCGGATGTGGCGAAAGAAGTGGAGGCCCTCGACGAACGCGTGGACCGCCCCGCCTCCGATGTCGCGGAGGAAGTGATCACCCGCTCCCCCTGCCACGGCCCGCACGGCGCGGGTGCGCTGTGCCGGAAGCTCGTCAAGCGGGAGAACAATAGGTTTCCTCGTGATCCGAACGCGGCGCATAAGAAGCGGAGACTGGCCGTCGGCAAGCAGGACGGCGACGGTGGCGCGAAGGTCAGCGGGTACCTCGACGCGGCGACGCTGGCACTGCTCGAGGCATGGCTGCTCACGAATGGACTGAAAAAGGGCAGCCGAGACGATGGACGAACCCCGGTCCAACGCAATGCCGACGCGCTGGATTTTGCCCTGCGAACCGCCCACGAAGCGCACCCGCGGGTTAAGGGAAAACCGATGTGCACCATCATCGCAGCGTTGGACATGGACGACCTGCAGGCGGCGACGGGGATGGATCCGGGACGGCCTGCATCGGGCCAGGCCCCATCGGGACAAGCACCTTCGGAAAGTCCCGCAAGTGCCGACCCGCATTCGACGAACTTGCCGCACCCCATGCATCCGGCCCATTCGGCTCATCCGACTCATCCGACGCGAACGACGGTGAAGGCCGGCTCCGGAGTGGAGCTGGGGCTCATCGACCTGCTGAGGCTGGGACTGTCGGAGGACATGTACGCGGCCGTCATCGATCGGGACGCCCCGGTGGTCGAGTCGCAGCTGAAGCTCGGACGGACGAAACGGTCGGCCGACCTCGACCTGCGGATCGCCCTGCAACTGCTGGACGGGACCTGCCGGCATCCCGGGTGCTCGCGGCCGCCGGACGCCTGCGACGCGCACCATTTAGTCGCCTGGCTATTGGGCGGCGCCACCGATCTGGACAACCTGACGTTGCTGTGCCGGCGCCATCATTCGGACAACGACGACACTCGAGCAGATCCGAGACGAGGCCACATGACCCCGCGCTCGGACGACGCCCGCGGGCGCACGGGATGGGCATTCCCCGCCGGCGTCGATGGCACGCGAAAAGTGCGGTTCAACGGGGCTGGAGGAGTTGCTGCGTGATCGGCGGGCTACTGCAATTCAGGCTTCTGCCATACCACTGCGGTGCCGACTGCCGCGACGCCTTCGCCGCGACCGGTGAAGCCCATGTGGTCCGTTGTCGTGGCGGACACGCTGACGGGTGCGCCGATGTAGCCGGAAAGCACCTTCTCGGCTTCCTCGCGACGCGGCCCCATCTTCGGCCGATTGCCGATCATCTGGGCCGCCGCATTGCCGATGACGAAGCCGTTGTCCTCGAGCAGCTGACGGCATTCCTTGAGCAGCCGCTCACCGGAGACGTCGTCGTACTCGGGGCGGCCGACGCCGACGAAGCTGCCCAGATCTCCGAGGCCGGATGCGGACAACAGTGCATCGACGATGACGTGGGCGACGACGTCGCCGTCGGAATGCCCTTCGCAGCCGTTCTCGCCCTCGAACAGGAGGCCGGCCATCCAGCAGGGCTTGCCCTCCTGAACCTGATGAGCGTCGGTGGCGATGCCCACGCGAGGGATGAGGATGGGTGCGTCGGTCATGTCAATCTCCGGAAATCTCGAACTCGGTGGACTCGGCTTCTTCGGCGATCTGAGTCGCCAACGCCAAGTCAAGCGGGGTGGTCACCTTGAAGGCCATCGGATCGCCCTGGACCACGTGGACGGGAACTCCCAAGCGTTCGACGAGGGAAGCATCGTCCGTCGCGTGGATGGCCTCGTCGGAGGGACGGCCGAAGTGCTCCTCGTACGCGCGGCGCAACAAGGGCAGGCGAAAACCTTGCGGCGTCTGCACGGCACGGAGAGAAGAACGATCGGGGGTTCCGACGACGACGTCGCCGGCCACCTCCTTGATCGTGTCCGACACGGGCACGACCGGAATGACGGCGTTGCTGCCGCCGATCACCGAACGGACGACGCGGGCGATCATGCCGGGCGGCGTCAATGCGCGTGCGGCGTCGTGCACGAGGACGACGCCATCATCGGGCATGGTGCGCATGCCCTCCCAGACGGAATCGATGCGCTCGCCGCCGCCGACGATGAATCGGACGTCGGACCGGATTCGGCCGGCGGCCCGAGCGCGGCGGAACAACTCGCGGGCGTACCCCATCATGTCCTGGGAGACGATGACGGCGATGTCATCGACGGCCTCGGAACGTTCGATCGCCGCGACGGAACGCTCCACGAGAGAACGGCCGTGCAGCTGCACGTACGCCTTGGGGATGGGTTCTCCGAGCCGCGTGCCGCGACCCGCGGCCGCGACGAGGGCGGTGACCCGGATGCCCACCGGGGGCCTAATCCTCGGCGTCGAGGTCGATGGCGTCGGAGTCGGCGTCGAGGTCGTCGGCACCCGCGCCGGCTGCCTTCGGCTCGGCGGAGTTGGCGGCCTCGTCGGCGAGGGCCTGATGGCGCTCGATGGTGGCCTCGATGCGGGAGAAGAGCTCGGCGGTCTTCTCGTCGTCGACGCCCTCCGCCAGCGACAGCTCTCCGACCAGCACCTGGCGGGCCTTGCTCAGCATGCGCTTCTCGCCGGCGGACAGGCCGCGGTCCTGGTCGCGGCGCCACAGGTCGCGGACGACCTCGGCGACCTTGTTGATGTCGCCGGAACCGAGACGCTCCTGGTTGGCCTTGTAGCGGCGGGACCAGTTGCCGGCTTCCTCGACGTCGGTCTCGCGCAGCACGGAGAACACCTTGAGCAGGCCCTCCTCGCCGACGACGTCGCGCACTCCGACCAACTCGGCGTTCTTCGCCGGAACCTGAATGTTCAGGTCACTCTGCAGAATCTGGAGGACGAGATACTGAACGGTCTCGCCGTTCAGCTCGCGCTCGATGATTTCCTCGATCTTCGCGGCCCCGTGGTGCGGGTAGACGACGGTATCGCCGACGCTGAATTCCATGTGGTGTCCACGCCCCTTTCAACGGCCCTCCACCCTATCATGACCCCCCTGGTAATTACCGCTAGTATGAGAAGAGCCTTTGAGGACACTAAGGTGGGTTCTCAACAGCAGAACCAAGTCAGACCCCTTTCCTCAAGTTGCCCTAGATGATGGAGGACACGAACTCATGACCCTCAAGTCGGTTGTCCGCCGCGGTGCCCTCGCCACCGTCGCCGCCGCTTCCGCCGTTGCGCTCGCCGCCTGCGGCGCCGGCCAGATTTCCCAGACCGCCAACCAGGTCGCCGCCGTCGATGGCGCGCAGAACGAGCAGGACGCGATCCCGGGTGGCGTCGCCATCCGCGATGCGCACATCGTCGTCGACCCGGACTCGGGTGACGCGGCGCTGAAGTTCTCCGTCACCAACCAGGAGCGCGCGAACGGAGCCGTCTACACCCTCGAGTCCATCGAGGTCGAGGGCGTCGGCGACGTGCAGCTGAGCCCGGTGGCCTCCACGAAGTCGTACGAGGCCGCCTCGGAGGGCGAGAAGTCCATCCCGCGTGACTGCCAGCTGGTCGCCGACTACGCCGGCGCCGTCGAGCAGTACGCCGAGTTCGCGGATGACAACCCGGCCTGCATCACCTACATGTCGACCACCCTCGACTCCGCCACCCTGGCCGGCGACAAGTCCACCGCGTCGGGCGAGAACCGCAACGTGACCTTCACGTTCAACGGCCCGGAGGGCACCGAGGAGATCGAGCTCTTCGTGACCATCTCCCCGTACGTCCCGGAGGCCGGCTCCGTCGACCGCGGTGACGACGGCATGGCCGAGGGCGCCAAGCCGGCCGAGGCCTCGGGCCAGTCCAACATCTCGGACGCCGCCGACAACGCCAACGCCACCACCCCGGCCGCCGAGCAGGCGGTCGGCCAGATCAACCAGCAGTAGGTTCCATGGCGAAGGGGCCGTCCTACCGTTGCTCCGCCTGTGGTTGGCGGGCATCGAAATGGGTGGGACAGTGCCCTTCGTGCGGGGAGTGGGGTTCTCTGAACGAGACCGCGGACCCGGTCGGACGCACGCGTTCGGCCGGCTCCGCGGTCTCTTCGGCGTCTGGGCTGCCCGCGGTGGCGGCGACGCCGATCACGGGGGTCGACCCTGGGTTGGCGAAGGCCGCGCCGACGGGGATCGGCGAACTCGACCGGGTGCTGGGCCGCGGCGTGGTGCCGGGGTCGGTGGTTTTGCTGGCGGGCGAGCCGGGGGTGGGCAAGTCGACGCTGCTGTTGGAGGTGGCGTACCGCTGCGCCTCGGGTGAGCTGGGCCCGGCGCTGTACGTGACGGGCGAGGAGTCGGTGGGGCAGGTCCGGCTTCGCGCGGAGCGGACGGGGGCGCTTCACGACGAGCTGTATCTCGCCGCGGAATCCGACGTGGGAGAGGTCATCGAACAGGCCCTGGCGGTGAAGCCGGGTCTGCTGGTGGTCGATTCGGTGCAGACGATGCAGGCCGCGGGGGTGGAGGGCACGCGGGGCGGCGTCGCCCAGGCCCGTGCGGTGACGGCGGCGTTGACGGCGCTGGCGAAGGAGTCGGGGATCGCCATCCTGCTGGTGGGCCACGTGACCAAGGACGGCACGGTGGCCGGTCCGCGGACGATGGAGCATCTCGTCGACGTCGTGTTGAACTTCGAGGGCGACCGCCATTCGGGGCTGCGGTTCCTTCGCGGCCTGAAGAATCGTTTCGGCGCCACCGACGAGGTCGGCTGCTTCGAGCAGACGGCCGACGGCATCCGCGAGGTGGAGGACCCCTCGGGGCTGTTCCTGCACCACCGCTCCCCCACGCCGGGCACGGCGGTGACCGTGGCGATGGAGGGCCGCCGTCCGATGTTGGCGGAGGTCCAGGGCCTGGTGGTCACGGGCGAGGAGGCGAAGGGCAACCGCCGCAACGTCTCCGGCCTGGACCAGCGCCGAGTGCCCATGGTCGCGGCGATCGTCGCGCAGCATGGCCCGCAGTCGATGAAGACGCTGGCGGCCCGCGAGTTGTACGTGGCCACGGTGGGCGGCATGACGCTGCTGGAGCCGTCGGCGGATCTGGCGGTCGGCGTTGCGCTGGCCTCGGCGGTGACGCAGCGGCCGGTCCGGGAGAACATGGTGGTCATCGGCGAGCTGGGGCTGGCCGGCGAGGTGCGCCGCGTCCCGGACATCGGGCGCCGGCTGAAGGAGGCCGCCCGGATGGGGTTCACGCGCGCCGCCGTCCCGAAGGAGACGGACACGGCACAGGCTCCGAAGGGGCTGCGGTTGGTGCGCGTCGGCACGATCGCGGAGGCCATCGACGCGGCCCTGGACTAGGGGTGCGGTGGATTGGCGGGGCACGGGCCGTCGTAAAGCATCCGGGGGCGGCGGTAAGCTGGCCTGGTGTCGGAATTGAGCCATGACCTGCTGAAGACCCTCGCCCCGGGGACGGGCATCCGCGATGGGCTGGAGCGGATTCGCCGCGGGCGGACGGGTGCGTTGATCGTGATGGGCTTCGACGACGAGATCGAGGGCCTGTGCGATGGGGGGTTCGAGATCGACGTGGCGTTCGCGCCGACGCGGCTGCGGGAGCTGTGCAAGATGGACGGCGCGGTGGTGCTGTCGACGGATGGCACGCGCATCCGGCGGGCGAACGTGCAGCTGGTGCCGGATCCGTCGCTGCCGACGGACGAGTCGGGTACGCGGCACCGGTCGGCGGAGCGCACGGCGCTGCAGACGGGGGTGCCTGTGATCGCGGTGTCGCAGTCGATGAACATCATCACGGTGTACGCGGATGGGGTGCGGCACGTGCTGAAGGATTCGGCGGAGATCCTGTCGCGCGCGAATCAGGCGCTGGGGACGATCGAGCGGTACCGGTCGCGGTTGGACGCGGAGTCGGAGGAGCTGTTCGCGGCGGAAATGGCAGGGTACGCGTCGGCGTCGGAGGTCGTGGGCGTGCTGCGGTTGTCGGAGCTGCTGCGGCGGGCGGCGCAGTCGGTGTCGCGGGACGTGGTGGCGTTGGGGTCGGACGGGCATCAGCTGGACGTGCAGTTGCGCGAGCTGGTGGCGGACACGGCACCGAATGCCCGGTTGTTGCTGCACGATTACCTGGTCACGGCGTCGGGTGTGCCGGACGAGGATGACGTCGACGCCGCGTTGGCCAGCCTCGCCGCCCTGCCGGATCCGGATTTGCTGGGGCCGCGGGCGGTGGCGCAGGTGCTGGGTTACCCGACGGATGCGGAGGCGCTGGGCGAACGCGTCGACCCCCGCGGGTACCGGGCTCTGGCGCGGGTTCCGCGGATGCAGTTTTCGCTGATGGACAAGCTGGTGTCGCGGTTCGTGACGCTGCCGTCGCTGCTCAAGGCGCAGACCGAGGACCTCGCGGGGCTGGAGGGCGTCGGCCCGTTGTGGGCGCGGCACGTGCGGCAGGGGCTGGATCGTCTGACGTAGGCGGTTGCTTGACGACGTCCCGGCGTCCGCGTGCAGGGCCTGCCCGCGCCGGCCCCGCGGAAGAGGTCGGGCGGGGCGCTGGCCGAGCGGGAATCCGGCGGCGGTGTTAGAACTACGGGGGTGCGCCGCGGAGTAGGACGGTGCACGCTGATTCGTGGGATTCGGGGGGATCGACGTGAAGAGTTCGCGCGTGGGCCGGGGAGCAGCGGCGGTCGCCGTCGTGGCCGTGGCAGCGCTGGGAATGAGCGGGTGCGCGGCATTCGGGGGCGTGGGCGGCGGCGCCGCCGCGGAAGGAGCGGAGCGGCCCGAAAATGCGCTGCCGCCCGGGGTGTTGCCGCCGAATGATCCGCCGCAGCCCGGTGATGCCCGCCTCGGGCCCGATGGCCATTACGACTATTCGGCGCCGGACTTCGTGCTGAAGAATCCGTGCGACACGGA
>NZ_DURI01000232.1 GCF_012837295.1 Corynebacterium sp.
GGCGGGCGCGCGTCTGGCCATGGCCGCGCCCGAGCAGACGTATGGGACGGCCACCGCGTTCCGCGAGGGTTTCGACCTCGCCGCCGGCCAGTCCCGCACCGTGACGCTGTCGGTGCCGCTGTCCGACGCCGCCCCGGCGGGCCTCGGCATCGAGCGCCCCGGCGTGTACCCGATGCTGATCAACGCCAACGGACGGCCGGGCGACGACATCGACCAATTCCTCGCGGAGACGCGCATGCTCGTTCCGGTGTCTTCTTCGCGTGACGACGCCGACGAAGATCCCGACCGGCCTTCCGAAGGGAACGACGGGGAGGCCGGTCGGGCGGGGGCCGATGGCGCCCGCGCATCCGGCGAACGGACCGAACCCGACGAGCCCGCCGAGCCGGCGCCCGTGTCACTGGTGTGGCCGCTGGCGGCGAACATCCCGCTGGTGCCGGGGGAGACCGGCGAAGCGCCCGGCCGGCCGGAGCTGATCATGTCCGGCGAATCCCTGTCCTCCGAGATGTCGCCCGGCGGACGCCTCGACGGACTGCTCGGGGCGCTGGAGTCGGAGCTCGCGGGCGAATCCGGGCCGGCGCTGCGGTCGTCGACGTGCGTCGCCATCGATCCGGAGCTCCTCGACGTCGCCGACCGCATGAGCGACGGGTACCGCATCGGCACCGAACGCCCCAGCCCCGTGCAGGGCAGCACGCGGCTGCGCGACTCGTGGGGCGCCGGCGACGACCTCGACCTGCGCGAGGGCCAGGGCGCCGATGCCGCGGCGTCGTGGGTCGAGCGGCTCGAAGCCGTCACCCGCGATCTGTGCGTGGTCACGCTGCCGTGGTCCGGCGCCGAACTCAACGCCGTCGCCGCCACCGGCGACCGCGAGCTGGCCACCGAGGCGCTGGCGACGGGAGCCGGCGTCGTCGAACGCGTGCTGGGCCGGGAGGCCGTCCCGTCCGTGGTCATCCCGCCGGAGGGGTACCTCGACGCCGCGTCGGTGCCGGTCGCCGCGTTCGGCGACACGTCCATGCCGGTCGATCCCGACGCCGCCTTCGAGAGCATGGACATCGGCCTGGGCACGTGGCCGCGCCCCGACGCGCGGACGACCTCGCTGGTCGCGGCGAATTCTCTGACCCTCGGCGACGGCCGCATCGCCCGCCCCGGCGAAACCGCGGAGATCGCGCCCGGCGCGGCGGCGTTCGGACTGCCGGTGCCGCTGTCGTCGTCGTTGGCGGCGACGGGATCCGCCCCCGAAGTCGCGGGATACGCCGCGGTGGCGGGACGCTTCGACCTCACCGCAGATTCCGGGGTCGCCCGCATGCAGACGGCGGTGGGCACCCTGCGCCAGGAGATCGCCGACGCCTCCGTCGGAGCGGGCGACAAGGGTGCGGCACCGGTCGTCGCAATGCCGCCCGCCGGATGGTCCGCCACCGGAGACGAGGCCCGGACCCTGCTGCGCGCCGTGGCCGCGACCTTCGACGACGGCATCGCCGAACCCGTCCAACTTGGGGACGCGCTCGCCCGCTCGGCGGCCGACCACTCGGTCGGGGTGGCGCAGTCGTCCTCGCCCAACCCCGATCCGGGGGCGGTGTCCGGCACCGAGGTCGGCCGGGCGGCCCAGCAATCCGGGTACCTCACCGCCCTGACGGCGATGATGGCCAACGACCCCCAGGTCGCCCTGACCCGCCACGGATTCACGCAGCCGCTGCGCCACGACGTGCTGCGCGCGCTGACGGGCACCGGACGCCGCAACGCCGCCACCCACGTGAGCCGCGCCGGCCGCGCCGCCGAGACGATGGCCGGCATGGGGACGATGCTGCAGGAGCTCCGAGATTCGGTGACCCTCGTCGCCCCCGGCGGCGTCTACACCCGCGCCACCGACATGTCTCCCGTGGTCATCGTGGGCCGCAACGGCCTGCCGCTGCCGGTGCCCGCCTACGCGCGGGTGCGGGTCGGCGATTCGGAGACGGCCGGCCGCCACGAGGCGCTGCTGCCGGCGAAGGGCTCGCTGACGCTGCAGGTCACCCCGGAGGACCCGGATCCTTCCGTCGACCGCGAACGCCAGAATCAGCTGCACCTGTGGTTGGAGACCGCCGACGGCCAACAGATTTCGGCGCCCGTGGAGATCGTCGCCCGCACCGGGCCGAGCACCCGGACCCTCCTCATCGCCTCGGTCGCGCTGACTCTCGCGGTCGCGGGATTCGCCCTCTGGCGCACGGGACGATTCGAAGGATTCAGGCGGATTCGGACACAATGGGGACGTGACTGAACCCGACGCGCCGCATTCCGGGCAGCGCGGCCGCATCCGACGGCCCGCGCCTCCGGCGCCC
>NZ_DURI01000233.1 GCF_012837295.1 Corynebacterium sp.
CACCGCCCACGGGGAGGCGGGGCCTTCGGGCCAGCGGCCGGCCAGCCACGCCATCGCGGCGGCGACCAGGGCCTCGTCCGGCACCGGGAAATCGGCGTAGTCGCCGGCGACGCGGTCGAGCAGGCCGGTGTCCAGGTCGCCGGAGGCCACCTCGGGCACGGAGAGCAGGTAGCGGCAGAAGTCGACGTTGACGCCGACGCCGGCGACGACGGTGTTGGCCAGCGCCCGGTCGAGGCGGTCGAGGGCCTCGGCGCGGTCGGCGCCGTGGACGATGACCTTGAGCAGCATCGGGTCGTACAGCGACGTGACCTCGGAGCCGTCCGCGATGCCGGAGTCCACGCGGACGCCGGGCCCGGAGGGCTCGACGACGCGGGTGACGGTGCCGCCGGTGGGCAGGAACCCGGCGGCCGGGTCCTCGGCGTAGACGCGGGCCTCGATGGAGTGGCCGGTCATGGTGACCTGGTCCTGGGTGATCGGCAGCTCGGCGCCGCGGGCGATGGCCAGCTGGAGGGCCACCAGATCCAGGCCGGTGACCTCCTCGGTGACGGGGTGCTCGACCTGGAGGCGGGTGTTCATCTCCATGAAGTAGAACTTGTCCGGGTCGGCGGCGGGGACGATGAACTCGACGGTGCCGGCGCCGACGTACCCGCAGGAGCGGGCGGCGTCGCAGGCGGCCTCGCCGATCCGCGCGCGCACCGTCTCGTCGAGAAGCGGGCTCGGCGCCTCCTCGATGACCTTCTGGTGGCGGCGCTGCAGCGAGCACTCGCGCTCGCCGAGGTGGATGACGTTGCCGTGCGAATCCGCGAGCACCTGCACCTCGATGTGGCGCGGGGTGTCCACGAAGTGCTCGATGAACAGCGAGTCGTCGCCGAACGCGCCGGCGGCCTCGCGGCGGGCGGTGACCAGGGCCTCGGCGAGGTCCTCGATGCGCTCGACGCGGTGCATGCCCTTGCCGCCGCCGCCGGCCGACGGCTTGATCAGGACGGGGAAGCCGATGCCCGGCGCGGCCTCGATGAGCTCGTCGTCGGTCAGGCCCGGGCGGGAGATTCCCGGCACGGTGGGCACGTCCCGCTTTTCGACGGTCGCCCGCGCCGAGATCTTGTCGCCCATCGTGTCGATGGCCGAGGCGGGCGGCCCCATGAAGATGACGCCGGCGTCCTCGCAGGCGCGGGCGAACGACGCGTTCTCGGACAGGAAGCCGTAGCCGGGATGGATGGCCTGGGCGCCGGTGCGGCGGGCCGCGTCGAGGATGCGGTCGGCGACGAGGTAGGACTCGCGGGCCGGCGACGGGCCGATGTGGACGGCGACGTCGGCGAGGCGGACGTGCGGGGCGTCGGCGTCGGCGTCGGAGTAGACGGCGACGGAACGGACCCCCTGTTCGCGAAGGGTGCGGATCACGCGGCAGGCGATCTCGCCGCGGTTGGCGACGAGCACCGTGTTGATGGTGTTGGCGGTGTTCTGGGCGGTGGTGGTCATGTGCTTCTCTCCTCTCTGTGCTGTCGGTGCGGGTTACATGCGGAAGACGCCGAAGCCGGCCGTCTCGAGGGGGGCTCCGCCGGCGACCTCGAGGGCCATGCCGAGGATGCGGCGGGTGTCGGCGGGGTCGATGACCCCGTCGTCCCACAGGCGGGCCGAGGAGTAGTAGCAGTGCGACTGCTCCTCGAACTGGTCGCGGACCGGGGCCTCGAAGGCCTCCTGCTCCTCGGCCGACCACTCGCCGCCGGAGCGCTCGATCTGGTTGCGGCGGACCGTCGACAGGGTCATCGCGGCCTGCGGGCCGCCCATGACGGCGACGCGGGCGTTGGGCCACATCCACAGGAAGCGGGGCGAGTAGGCGCGGCCGCACATGGAGTAATTGCCGGCGCCGAATGCGCCGCCGATGACGATGGTGAACTTGGGCACGCGGGTGGTGGCCACGGCGTTGACCATCTTCGCGCCGTGCTTGGCGATGCCGCCGGCCTCGTACTCGCGGCCGACCATGAAGCCGGTGGTGTTCTGCAGGAACACCAGCGGGATGCCGCGCTGGTCGCAGAGCTCGATGAAGTGCGCGCCCTTCTGGGCGGACTCGGCGAAGAGGATGCCGTTGTTGGCGATGATCCCCACCGGGTGGCCGTGGACGCGGGCGAAGGCGGTGACCAGCGTGGTGCCGAACTCGGCCTTGAACTCGCGGTACTCGCCGGCGTCGACGATGGTCTCGATGACCTCGCGGACGTCGTAGGGCTGGCGGGCGTCGACGGGGACGATGTCGTAGAGGTCGGTCTGCTCGCGCAGGGGTTCGCGGGTCTCGCGCACCTCCCACGGGGCGTCGGCGGCGAGAGGGAGCGTGTCGACGATCGAGCGGACGCGGTGCAGCGCGTCGGCGTCGTCGAGCGCGAGGTGGTCCGTGACGCCGGAGGTCTTGGAGTGCAGGTCGCCGCCGCCGAGTTCCTCGGGCGTGACGTCCTCGCCGGTCGCGGCCTTCACCAGCGGCGGGCCCGCCAGGAAGATGGTGCCCTGCTCCTTGACGATCACGGCCTCGTCGGACATCGCCGGGACGTACGCGCCGCCGGCGGTGCAGGAACCGAGGACCGCGGAGATCTGCGGAATGCCCTTCTTGGACAGGTTCGCCTGGTTGTAGAAGATGCGGCCGAAGTGGTCGCGGTCCGGGAAGACCTCGTCCTGGTTGAGCAGCATCGCGCCGCCCGAGTCGACCAGGTAGATGCAGGGCAGGCGGTTGGCGTCGGCGATCTCCTGGGCGCGGAGGTGCTTCTTCACCGTCATCGGGTAGTAGGTGCCGCCGGAGACCGTGGCGTCGTTGGCCACGATCATGCAGCGTCGGCCCTCGACGAGTCCGATGCCGGCGACGACGCCGGCGGCGGGGACCTTGCCGCCGTACATCTCGTGCGCGGCGATCGGGGCGACCTCGAGGAAGGGGCTGCCCGGGTCCAGCAGCTCGGTGATCCGCTGGCGCGGGAGCAGCTTGCCGCGATCCACGTGGCGCTGACGGGCCTTTTCGGGGCCGCCTTCGGCGGTGCGGGCGAGCAGGTCGCGCAGATCGGCGACCAGGGCCTCGTGCTTCTCGCGGTTGGTGGGGTCCGTCATGTCGTTCTCCGTGGGGTTGGGCGTGCGCATTGCGTTAACGTTCATTAACTCTCTGCGTCGAAACCCTACTGTGACCCGAACCACTTGCCAAGCGGAATTATGTCGTGGATCACGTGCAGGTGAAACGCCCGCAGTGAGTGACATGTCACAAAACACCGTTCCCATGCGTTAACCAGCGCTAACGCAACACCGTCGTCAAGCGTTTCAGTTAATGACGACTAACTGAACGGGGGTGCCCCCACTCTCCCCCGACCCGGAAAACCCGCCGGCCCAACCCACGCGACACCGGGCTCGCCAGGGGAAAGCCGGCGAAGTAAGGACACGGCCCGGACACAATGTGAGAAAACTTCTTCGCGGAAACATCATCTGCGCATAACATCGGTTGAACAGTGATTCACATCACCCGCGCGTGATGGCACAGCACCACCACCACCGAAAACCCGCGAGAAAGGCACACGATGAGCAATCCGCAAAACGATCTGAGCCCGCCGCCGCCCGTGAGCACCGTCGGCCTGCCCAAGGCCCGCTCCGGGGCCGGCAACGAATGGCGCATCGACGGGTACGCCACCCCCGCCGACGAGCCCATCGACCGCGAAGTCCTGGACAATCCCGCCCCCAGCGTCGGCGCGATGGTCCTGCGCCGCGCCACCGCCACCCCCGACGCCGTCGCCTGGCGCCACCGCGACGCCGACGACGAATGGGTCGACGTCACGTGGAGCCAGTTCCGCGGTCTCGTCGAAGAGCAGTCCGCCGGCCTGCTCGCCGCCGGACTGGGCAAGGGCGACGCCGCCGCGCTCATCGCCGGCACCAGCATGGACTGGGTCAACTCCGACATGGCGCTGATGTCCATCGGCGTCAACTCCGTGGCCATCTACCCCACGTCCGTGCCCGGGGACATCGAGTTCATCATCAACGACTCGAACGCCCGCATGGTCATCGCCGAAGACGGCGCCCAGGTGGCCAAGCTGCTGGGCATCCGCGATTCGATCCCCGACATCGAGCACGTCTACGTCATCGACCCCTCCTGGTCCGCCCAGACGCAGGCCGTCACCGCGCCGCAGGGCAGCTCCGAGGAGGACATCCTCGACTGGGTGTCGCCGCTGTCGGAGCTGATGGCCCAGGGCCGCGAGCTGCTGCGCCACGACGAGCACGTCGTGCGCCGCGCCATCGACGAAGTCACCCCGGACACGATCTCCACCTTCCAGTACACCTCCGGCACCACGGGCAAGCCGAAGGGCGCGATCATCTCCCACGGCGCGTGGATGAACAACATCGCCGCGGTGACCTCGACGCCGAACCTGCACCAGAACGACGTCCACTTCCTGTGGCTGCCGCTGGCGCACCTCATGGGCCGGTTCCTGCTGTACGTGTCCATCAACACTGGCATCACCACCGCGATCGACGGGCGCATCGAGAAGATCGTCGACAACCTGCAGGACGTCAAGCCCACCATCATGGGCGGGGCCCCGCGCATCTTCGAGAAGGCGTACTCCGCCATCCAGGCCCAGTTCGAGGGCAACGGCGTCAAGGCCAAGCTGGGCAAGACCAGCATGAAGCTGGCCATGGAGGCCACCGAGCTGCGCCTGGCGGGCAAGGAAGTGCCGGGCTGGCTGAAGTTCCGCCTCGGCGTCGCCGACAAGGTCGTGCTGTCGAAGATCCGCGCCGCCCTCGGCGGCAACGTGCGCATGCTCATCTCCGGTTCCGCGCCGATCAACCAGGACATCACCAAGTGGTACCTGTCGGTGGGCATGCCCATCGCCGAGGGCTTCGGCCTCACCGAGGGCTGCATCACGCACCTCACCCGCCTGGACGCCTACCGCATCGGCACCATCGGCTGGCCCTTCCCGGGCGTCGAGGACAAGATCGCCGAAGACGGCGAGCTGCTGCTGAAGAGCGCGTGGAACATGAACGGCTACCACAACCGCGAGGAGGCCACCCTGGAGTCCCTGCCGGGCGACGGTTTCCTGCGCACCGGCGACATCGCCCGCAAGGACGAGCGCGGCTTCGTGTACATCACCGACCGCAAGAAGTCCCTGTTCAAGTCCTCCAACGGCAAGTACATCGCGCCGGTGGCCATCGAGTCCGAGTTCAAGGGACTGTGCCCGCTGGCCATGGAACTGGTCGCCTACGGCGAGGGCAAGAAGTTCATGGTCGGCATGGTCGTGCTCGAGGAGAAGGCCACCCGCGAGTGGTGCGAGCGCAACGGCGGTGCGCCGGAGGACTTCGCCGAGATGACCCGGGACCCGCGCGTGGTGGCGCTGGTGCAGGCGTCGCTGGGCCGCCTCAACGAGGGCCTCAACTCGTGGGAGCAGATCAAGCGCTTCCGCATCCTCGACCGCGAGCTCACCGTCGAGGCCGACGAGCTGACGCCGAGCCTCAAGCTCCGCCGCAAGCACGTCCACGAGAAGATGAAGGACCAGTTCGAGGAGCTGTACGCGGATCCGCTGCCGAAGGGCTGCCACGAGTCCTCGGGCGTCCAGTGGGTCAGCTTCGAGCAGCAGGCGCTGCACGAGCACCCGGTGCTGGCCGAGGGCGAGGATTTCCCGCTGCCGCCGGCCCGCCACCGCAAGGCCGACTAACCGGCCAGACCCCCGAGCCGGTCCCGGCGGGCGTCGAGGCCCAGCGCCTCGAGCTCGCCGGCCAGCGCGGCGTGGAGCGCATGCGAGTCGACGTACCCGCGGTGGCGCTCCGAACGGTCCATTTTCAGTCCGCCGGTGAGGTCGACGTCGTGTCCGCGGGCGCGTCGGCCGAACTCGGCGGCCATTCCCGTGCCCGGGCCCGCCTCATCCGCCAGCACCGCCGCGATGATCCGCGCCTGCTGGCCGATGGCGCCGAAGGCCCCGGAGTTGGTTTCGATGAGGCCCGGCGCCCACAGGCCCGGCCGCTCCCGGTGCGCGAAGCCCAGGTAAAGCCGCTCCATGGCGTTGCCGTCGGGCCCGCCGAACAGGTCCCCGGCGTATGGCACCGCGTGGCGGTATCCGGTGCACGCCAGCACGAGGTCGTAGCTGCCGCGGGACCCGTCGGCGAAGACCACGTCCGGGCCGTCGAAAAGCGAGACGTCCCCGCGCACCGCGACGTCGCCGTGCCGCAGGTGGTGGATGAGCTGGTCGTTGAGCAGCGGGTGCGTTTCGAAGATGCGGTGGTCGGGCGCGGGCAGGCCGAGCTTGCGCAGGTCGCCGAAGTACAGCCGCAAGATCGCCTGCGCGCCGGCCTGCATGATCCGCGCGGGCAGCTGCGGGCCGGTGACCGTCCACTCGTCGGACGGGCGGCCGAAGATGTGCTTCGGGATGAACCAGTAGCCGCGCCGCATGCTCAGCTCCGCCGACTCCGCCGCCTGCGCCGCGTCGCACGCGATGTCGCATCCGGAGTTTCCGGCGCCGATGACCAGCACCCGCTTGCCGCGCAGCTCGTCGATGCCGCGGTACGTCGCGGAATGGCGGAATTCGCCGTCGAACTGGCCCGGAATGTCCGGCAGGTTCGGCACCGACAGCGTGCCGGAGGCGCAGATCACGTGGTCGTAGCGCTTGGTCCGCGGCTCGGAGTCCTCGCCCGCGCCGCGAATCGCGACCAGGTACCCGCCCTCCCCCGCGGGCTCCATTCCGACGACCTCGACGCCGAAGTCGATGCCCTCGGCGATGCCCTCGTCGGCGGCGAATTCGCGCAGGTAGCGCAGGATCTCGGTGCGCGGCGGGTAGTCGGCGACGTCGTCGCGGAACGGCCGCCCGGGCAGGCACGACAGCCGCTTCGACGAGATGAAATGCGCCGACTCGTACATCGGCGTCGTGGGATTGTCGATGTCCCACAGCCCGCCGACGCCGTCGTGCCGCTCGACGTGGTCGTAGTCCAGCCCGGCCTTCTTCAGTTCCGCCGCGGTGGCCAGCCCCGACGGTCCGGCCCCGATGATCAGGACGTTCATGGGCGGGACATTATTGCTTTACGACGTCCCGGGCTCGCCGTTTTCCGTAATTTCCCCCGCGCTGCGGGGACGGCCGCCGAGAGCGGCGCGGGCGATGTCGCTGATGTCGGGGTCGTCTTCCTTCGGCAGGTCCATGGCGCGGAAGGCCATGTCCATCGCCTCGTTGCGCACGGCGTCGGCGCCGGCCCAGCGGACCACGTGGCGCGAAGAGTTGATCAGGCCGGCGGCGAGCTGGACGCGGACGCGGGCGGCATCCTCGGTGAGCTCCGGGTTCGAGCGGCGCAGCGCCTCGACCCACATGGAGATGTACATGCGCTGCAGCGAACGGACCTTCTCCCGCTGCTGCGGGGCGAGGTTGCCGATCTCCCGTTCCTGCACGCGGATCCGGTCGGGTTCGGTGACGGCGAACTCGACGTGGAAGCTCAGCAGCTCCCGCAGGGTGCGGTCGGGGGCCCATTCCTCGGCGCGCGAACGGTCCATCACCGCGCGGGCGCCGTCCACGAGCCGGACGGAAATGTCGACCAGGATCTGGGCGAGCATGTCGTCCTTGCCCGAGACGTACCGGTACAGGCCGGGGCCGGAGATCCCCACGACCTGGCCGACGTCTTCGAGCCTGGTCACATGGAATCCACGGTCGGCGATCATCGCGGCGGCGGCGGCGATGATTTCCGCGTGCCTCCGCTCCCTGAGTTCGGCTCGACGTGACATGACGATCATCTTAGGTGGCCTGCGCCACAATCGGTGAACATTGGGTAACCGGGACCCGGGCGGGCCGCGCCGGACCGACGTATCGTCGGAGTCGACCGTCAAATACGCATCGATGAAGGGACTTTGAAATGGCCGGAACGACCCCCTCCCCCGAGTCCCGGTGCCCGGTCG
>NZ_DURI01000234.1 GCF_012837295.1 Corynebacterium sp.
CGCGGCCCACGTCGGCGACGGCGAGCCACTCGTGGCCGCGCAGCTCCGGGGGCGCGGACGCTGCCGTGCCGCCGGTGAAGAGGTACTCGTCGGAGTTCGGCGAACGCCGCTTGGCGATGCGATCCGGCCACGCCAGCGCCGTGACCAGCGCGATCGCGTCGGCCATGGAGCGGGTCGGCACGGAATCCGGCAGCGGGGGCATGGTCGTGGCGATGGCCGTGACGGCCGCCGAATGCTCCTCCGCCAGGCGCTTGAGGCGGGAGGCGTCGGCCCCGGAGCGGTTCCCGCCGCCCCTGTTTCCGCCGCCGTCACCCCGGCCGCCATTGCGGGCGCGGGTGAGGTCGCCGCGGGGGGATTCGTCGAGAAGCGAGACCGCATCCGCCGCCCGCTTCGCGCCCAGCACCGACGTGCCGGCCAGCAGCGCGCGCCCCAGGCGCGGATCGACGGGCAGCTCGGCGAGGACCTTGCCCAGGTCGGTGATGCGGGCGGCGGGCTCCACCTCGATCGCCCCGAGCGCGGCCAGCGTCGCGTGGGCGTCGGTGACGTGGCGGGGCGGGGGAGCGTCGGGAAGCGGCAGGCCCACCGCGCCGGGCGTGCCCCACGCCGCGACGTCGAGCATGGCGCGGGTCAGATCGGCGACGGCGATCTCCGGGGCGGGCCAGGCATCGAGGCCCGCCCACTCCGATTCGCCGATGCAGCGCACGGCCAGGCCGGAGCCGAGGCGGGCGGCGCGGCCCGCGCGCTGTTCGGCCGATGACCGCGCGCACGACGTCGTGACCAGACCCGACATCCCGCGGCCCACATCCAGCCGCGGACCTCGCGACAGGCAGGCGTCGACGACGGCGCGCACGCCCGGCACGGTCAACGACGACTCCGCGATGGCGGTGGAGACGATGATGCGCCGCGGCCCCTCCGGCGAGCCGCCGCGGATGACGCGGTCCTGCTCATCGCCGCGCAACTGGCCGTGGAGGGCGAGGATCTCGACGCCGCGCGCCCCCGAACCGGTCGAGGACGCGAGGTCCATCCGTTCCAGCGCGCCGATGACGTGCTCGACTTCGCGCACGCCGGGGACGAAGACCAGGACGTCGCCGTCGCCCGGCGCATCACGGAGGGCAGCGGCCGCCTGTCGCGCCACGTGGTCCAGGAACGGCCAGGTCACGCCGCGATGGTCCAGCCGGGCCACCGTCGGCGGCGCCCATCGCACCTCCAGCGGGTGCAGCACCGAATCCGCCGCGACGATGGGCGCCGGCGCGCCGGGCGACGCCAGCAGTCCTGCGAAGCGCGGCGCCTCCACGGTCGCGGACATCGCCACGAGCGTCATGTCATCGCGAAGCTCCCGTAGGTCGCGCAGCATGCCGAGCAGAATGTCGGAATCGAGATTGCGCTCGTGCACCTCGTCGAGGATGACGGCCGAAACGCCGGGCAGGTCGCCGTCGCGAAGCAAACGACGCGTGATCACGCCGGGAGTGGCGAATTCCACCGATGTTTCCCGTGAAACCCTGCGATCGCCGCGGACCGTGTACCCGACCGCGCCGCCGAGCTCGACGCCGGCCAACTCCGCCAGCCGACGCGCCGCCGCACGCACCGCGACCCGCCGCGGCGCCGTGACGATCACCCGACTCGGCCGCGTCCCC
>NZ_DURI01000235.1 GCF_012837295.1 Corynebacterium sp.
AAGGGGACTCGAACCCCTGACCCCCACACTGCCAGTGTGGTGCGCTACCAGCTGCGCCATAGCCCCGTATCAAGTTGTGTTTCCGCGATCTCTCGCGGCCACGGGAAAGCGGCGAACCGTTTTCCAGTGGAGCTAAGGGGACTCGAACCCCTGACCCCCACACTGCCAGTGTGGTGCGCTACCAGCTGCGCCATAGCCCCGTATTCATTCCGCGGCGGCACCTTCCGGCGCTCGCTTCGGACTCCCTGTAAATTACACGGCCACCCGGGGATTACCCAAATCCCCAGGTGGCCGTCACATCCCCCGTTCGCGCGGATTGGCGCGGAACTAGGCCTTGCCGGCCTCGAGCGCGGCCTTGACCCAGTCGCCCAGGGTGCCGTTCTCCTTCGGGGTGACGTCTTCGCCGTCGACGATGACGTGCGGCGAGGAAATCGAGCCGATGATGCCGTTGAGCTTTTCGCCGTTGGCGGTGCCCACCTCCGCTGCGGCGTCGAGGTCGAGGCCGTTGCGGACGTCGTCGACGACCTCCGACGGGGCGTCCATCGCCTCGAGGCGCTCGGCGAACTGCTCGTCGTCCCAGCGCGACGCGGCCTGGATGTCCTCCATCAGCAGGGCATGGAAGTTCCAGAACAGCTTCGCGTCGCCGGATTCGGCGATGCGCTGCATGACGGCCAGGGCCTTGGTGGAGTGCCCCGCGTTGCCGCGATCCAGGAAGTTCAGGGTGTGGTACTCGACGACGAGCTCGCCGTCGTTGAGCGCCTGCAGCTGATCGGCGTGGCCGCCCTGCGCCATTTCGGCGCAGTAGGAGCACGAGTAGTCCTCGTAGACCTCGGCGACGACGGCGTCATCGCCGGCGTCGTCCGCCGCGAGGCGGACGATGTTGCCGTCGGCCTGGACCGAGAACGACACGTCCTCGTCGGGCAGGCCCTCGATCGGCTGGTTGCGCCCCATGTACAGGACGACGCCGATGACCACGGCGACGATGGCGATGAGGGCGATGATGCCGACGATGAAGCCGGAGCCCTTCTCATTCGGATTCTTGATTTTCTGGCTCACGGATCACACGATAGCGGCCCGTCGCCCGCAGGTCACGTGCGGGAATCAGGGGCGCACGGCGAACCGGGTGAACGGGCGCCACGCCGTCCACGCGGCCATGGCCAGGAACAGCACGTCCCGGCCGATCGACGTGAGGTAGGACGCCGGTCCGGCGTCGGCGTCGTAGCCGCCCCCGCCGAAGCACCCGCAGTCGATGCTCAGCCCCCGCGCCCACGCGGACGCGACGCCGAGGATGAAGCCGGCCAGGATGATCGCCGAGGCCACGCCCGCCCAGCGCAGGAACACGCCGAGCAGCAGCATCAGCCCCAGCACCAGCTCCATCGACGGCAGCGCCACCGCCAGGAGGTCGATGAGCGAATCCGGCAGCAGTTCATAGGCCGCGATGGCCTGCCTGCTGTCCAGAGGATTGAGCAGCTTCACCGCCCCGGACCACAGCCACACGGCGGCGAGCCCGAAGCGGGCGATGAAGCTGATCAGGTTGAGCATCCCCTGGGCCGATCTACGAGCCCAGGACCTGGGAGACGACGTCCTGCGCCTCGGCCTGCACCTGCTTGAGGTGGTCGGCGCCCTTGAAGGACTCCGCGTAGATCTTGTACTTGTCCTCGGTGCCCGACGGGCGCGCGGCGAACCAGGCGTTCTCGGTGGTCACCTTCAGGCCGCCGATGGCCGCGCCGTTGCCGGGGGCCTCGGTGAGCTTGGCGGTGATCGGCTCGCCGGCCAGGGTCTCGGCGGTGACCTGCTCGGGCGACAGCTTCTTCAGGATCGCCTTCTGCTCGCGGTTGGCGTCGGCGTCGGTGCGCGCGTAGGCGGGGGCGCCGAACTTGTCGGCCAGCTCCGTGTAGCGCTGCGACGGGGTCTTGCCGGTCACCGCGATGATCTCGGCGGCGAGCAGGTCCATGATCAGGCCGTCCTTGTCGGTGGACCAGACGGTGCCGTCGTGGCGCAGGAAGGACGCGCCGGCGGACTCCTCGCCGCCGAAGCCGACGGTGCCGTCCATGAGGCCGGGCACGAACCACTTGAAGCCGACCGGCACCTCGACGAGCTTTCGGCCCAGGTCGGCGACCACGCGGTCGACCATCGAGGACGACACCAGGGTCTTGCCCACGGCCGTGTCGGAGGCCCAGCCCGGGCGGTTGGCGAAGAGGTAATCGATGGCCACGGCCAGGTAGTGGTTCGGGTTCATCAGCCCGGCGTCCGGGGTGACGATGCCGTGGCGGTCGGCGTCGGCGTCGTTGCCGGTCGAAATGTCGAACTTCTCGCGGTTGCCGATCAGCGACGCCATGGCGTTCGGGCTGGAGCAGTCCATGCGGATCTTGCCGTCGGTGTCGAGCGTCATGAACCGCCACGTGGCGTCGACAAGCGGGTTGACCACCGCCAGGTCCAGGCCGTGGGCGTCGGCGATGGCGCCCCAGTAGTCGACGGACGCGCCGCCCATCGGGTCGGCGCCGATCTTCACGCCGGCGTCGCGGATGGCGTCGAGGTTGACCACGCTGGGCAGGTCGGCGACGTAGTTGTTCAGGTAGTCGTGCTTGACCACCAGGTCGCCGGCCTTCTCCACCGACTGGCGCTTGACGCCGTCGAGCCCCGCGGCCAGGTAGTCGTTGGCGCGCGCCGCGATCCAGTCGGTGGCGTCGGCGTCGGCCGGGCCGCCGGTGGGCGGGTTGTACTTGAAGCCGCCGTCGCGGGGCGGGTTGTGCGAGGGGGTGACCACGATGCCGTCGGCGCGGCGCTTGTCGGAGCCGTTCGGGCCGCCGTCGAGGTCGCGGTTGTGCCGCAGGATCGCGTGGCTGACGGCCGGCGTCGGGGTGTAGCGGCCCTGCGCGTCGACCATGACGGTGACGCCGTTGGCGGTCAGCACCTCCAGCGCGGAGATCATGGCCGGCTCCGACAGCCCATGGGTGTCGCGGCCGATGTACAGCGGCCCCCCGATGCCCTGGCCGGTGCGGTAGTCGACGATCGCCTGGGTGGTGGCGTGGATGTGGTCCTCGTTGAACGCGGTGTCCAGCGACGATCCGCGGTGGCCGGAGGTTCCGAAGGACACCGCCTGATCGGGGTCGCCCGGCTCGGGGTGGCGGGTGTAGTACGCGGTCACCAGCTCGGCGACGTCGATCAGATCCTGGGGCTGGGCGAGCTGCCCGGCGCGATCGTGGGCCATGGGGTCCTCCTGCTGTCGTGCCACCGTACGGGCCCGTTCCCGGCCGATGGGGCGTTAACCGTTTCCCCTCCAGTGTTCCCCTTTTCACGGGCGGCCGCAGGGCGGGACCGGCCATCCGGGGGAGGTAGCATGCGCGGGGTGACCACGTGCACCCCTTCCCCGGCCGGCGAGACCGATCGCGGGCGGCCCCGCGCCTACGCGTTGGTCGCCGCGGGGTCGGCCCTGGGTGCGGTCCTGCGCGTGCTGGCCGGTTGGTCGATGGGTTCCCTGCTTGACGACGCCTGGTCCACCGTGATCGTCAACGTCGCCGGGTGTTTCGCAATCGGAGTCGTGGCGGGTCTGGCGGCGCGCCGGCCGGCGATGGCGCGGTGGTGGCCGCTGCTCGGCCCGGGCCTGCTGGGCGGATTCACCACGTTCTCCGCGTTCGTCGTGCTTCTCGACGGCGCCTCCGAACTCGAAGCGGCGCTTCTGGCCGTCGTCACGCTGGGCCTGTGCCCCCTGGCCGCGTGGCTGGGCGAGAAAGCGGCGACCCGTGCCAACTGACTCCCCCGCGACCGCCGTGTTCCACCTGCTCCTCGTCGCCGCCGGTGCGGCGATCGGCGGCATGGCCCGGTACTGGTTCGGCGAGATCTCCGGCCGCGTGGCGTGCAGCGCGCTGCCGGGGACGTTCTTCGCCAACGTCGTGGCCTGCGGCGTCGCCGGTCTGGCGTGGTCGCTGTGGGGCGACGGGACCCTGGCGTGGGCCGCCGTCGGCGCGGGCTTCGCCGGGGCGCTGTCGACGTGGTCGACGCTGGCGCGCGAGATCGGCGAATTGTCGCGGACCCGCTCGTGGTGGGCGGTGGGTTATCCCGTGCTGACCATCGTCACCGGATCGGCGGCCGCGGGACTTTTCCTCGGCTGACCCGTTTCGGGGGCGTTAAAAACGCGCGCCCCGCGTTAAATCCCGCGTCCGACCGGCCGTTCGCGTCCGAACCGGGGTGGCGGGGCTGTAACTTCTCCCCCATGAACGAATTCTTCAGTGCCCTGGACTCATTCGTCTGGAGCCCCCTCCTTCTCATCCCGCTGCTGTTGGGCACGGGCCTGTGGCTGACCATCCGCCTCGGCGGCGTGCAGCTGCGCATGCTCGGCCCGTCCCTGCGCCTGGGCCTCATCGACCGCAAGGACGACGGCGGCGAGGGCGACATCTCCCAGTACCAGGCGCTGGCCACCGCGCTGGCCGCGACCGTCGGCGTCGGCAACATCGTCGGCGTCGCCACGGCCATCGGCATCGGCGGCCCGGGCGCCCTGTTCTGGATGTGGGTCACCGGCCTCGTCGGCATGGCGTCCAAGTACGGCGAGGCGTTCCTCGGCGTCAAGTTCCGCACCACCGACGCCGCGGGCGAGCAGTCCGGCGGCCCGCAGTACTACCTGAAGAAGGCCATCCCGAACACCTTCGGCAAGGTCCTGGCCTACACGTTCGCCATCTTCGCGGCCATCGCCGCGTTCGGCATCGGCAACCTAACCCAGGGCAACGCCGTCGCCACCAACCTGGAGAACTCGTTCGGTCTTCCGGTGCAGGCGACCGGCGCCATCATGTTCATCCTGGTCGGCGCGGTGCTCATCGGCGGCATCAAGTCCATCGGCCGGTTCACCGCCGCCTTCGTGCCCATGATGATCATCCTGTACATCGCCGCCGCGATCTGGGTGCTCGTGGCCAACGTCGCCGACATCCCCGCCGCCCTCGCCCTGATCTTCACCGACGCGTTCACCGGCACCTCCGCCGTCGGCGGCTTCGCCGGCGCGGGCATCATCCTGGCCATCCAGATGGGCGTCGCCCGCGGCCTGTTCTCCAACGAGTCCGGCATGGGCTCGGGCGCCATCGCCGCCGCGGCCGCGACCACCACCCACCCGGTGCGCCAGGGCCTGGTCTCCATGACCCAGACCTTCATCGACACCCTCATCGTCGTGTCCTTCACGGGCCTGGTCATCATCACCACCGGCGCCTGGGAGGAGGGCGGCGAGGATCCCGGTTCCATGACCGCCCGCGCGTTCTCCGAGGGCCTGCCCGGCACCATCGGCGGGGATCTGGTGACCCTGTCCATCGTCTTCTTCGCCTTCTCCACGATGCTCGGCTGGTCCTACTACGGCGAGCGCGCCTTCGAATCGCTGGTCGGCCGCATGGGCACCGTCCCCTACCGCTTCGTGTTCACCTGCGTCGTCTACCTCGGCGCGGTCACCGAACTGGAGACCGTGTGGGCCTTCGCCTCGGCCCTCAACGGCCTGATGGCCCTGCCGAACCTCATCGGCCTGGTGATCCTGTCGGGCCTCATCGCCCGCGAAACCAAGGCGTACCTGGACTTCGACCCGCAGCTGCGGGCGTCGGCGAAGGAAGTCGCCGAGTGGGAGCGCCACCGCGTCTCCTAGGCGCGCCCCGGCCCCGGGCCCGATCCGCCGTTCGCGGATAGCCTGGGGCCGATGTCCGCACACGAGCCCCATGCCCTGCCCGGATCCGAAGCCCTGTCCCTGGTCGATTCGTCCGAATCTGGATTGACCTCGACGGATGCTTCACGACGCCTCGGCGTCCACGGCCCCAACGCGTTGCCCGAACCGGAACGCGCGGGGGCCGTCCGCCGTTTTCTGGGCCATTTCAACGATCCGCTGATCTACGTGCTCATCGGCGCGGCGGTGGTCACGGCACTGATGCGGCATTGGATCGACACCGCCGTCATCGTGCTGGTGGTGGTGATCAACGCGCTCATCGGCTTCATCCAGGAGGGGCAGGCCGAGAAGGCGCTGGAGGGGCTGCGGAACATGCTCACGGCATCGGCGCGGGTGCTTCGCGACGGCTCTCCGACCACGGTCCCGGCCGATGAGCTGGTGCCCGGCGACGTCGTCGTGCTCGGCGCCGGCGACCGCGTGCCCGCGGATCTGCGTCTGCTGCGCACCTCCGATCTGCGCGTCGACGAGTCGCCGCTGACCGGCGAATCCGAGCCGGTGACCAAGGGCGCCGACCCCGTGACCGCCGACGCCGGCATCGGCGACCGCACGTCCATGGCGTTTTCCGGCACCCTCGCCGTGGCGGGCACCGGGTCGGGCGTCGTCGTCGGCACCGGCCGCGGCACCGAGATCGGCCGCATCGACCAGATGCTCGGCGACGTGCAGACGCTGGAAACGCCGCTCACGAAGTCGATGGCGAAGTTCGGCACGCAGCTGACGGTCCTCGTCGTCGGGCTCGCGGTGCTGCTCATGGCGGTGTCCCGCCTGGTCCACGGGTCGGCGCTGATCGACGTCGGGCTGCAGGCCATCAGTTTCGCCGTCGCCGCGATCCCCGAGGGACTGCCGGCCGTCATGGCCATCGCCCTGGCCCGCGGCGTGCAGGTCATGGCCCGCCGCAACTCCATCACCCGCAAGCTCGGCGCGGTGGAGACCCTCGGGTCGGTGTCGGTGATCTGCACCGACAAGACCGGCACCCTGACCAAGAACGAAATGACGGTCCGCGAAGCGTTCGTCGCCGCCGGACCGGTCCCCGTCTCCGGCACCGGTTACTCCCCCGACGGCGACCTGTCCGGGCCCGTCTCCGACGACCCGGCCGTGCGCATGCTGGCCGCCATCGCCGACCGCGCCAACGAATCGGAGGTGCAGGAAATCCCCGCCACCGGGTCGGCGGACTCCCGCTGGACGCTCGTCGGCGAACCGACCGACGGCGCGCTGCGCGTCTTCGCGCTCAAGGCCGGTCACCACCGCGGCACAGACGACCGCGTCAGCGACGTGCCCTTCAACTCCGACAACAAGTGGATGGCCGTCTACGACGACGCCCCCGCACCCGCGGACCTGCCACCCGCCCCGTGCCCCGCACCGCCGGACGGTGGCGACGCGGTGACCGGCACGGTCCTGCTCAAGGGCGCCCCCGACCGCCTGCTGGACATGTGCACCCGCGAACTCGGCCCCGCCGGCGAAGTCCGGGACCTGGACCGGGGCTTCTGGGACGCCGCAATCGACCGTTTGTCGGACCAGGGCCTGCGCGTGCTGGCGGGCGCATGCCGCCGCGCCGGGACGTCGGAAAGCGACGGGGACCTCGACGAAAACGACGTCGCTCTCGGCGAGTTCACGTTCGTGGGGCTCTACGGCATCATCGACCCGCCGCGGTCCGAGGCCATCGAGGCCGTGGCGCGGTGCCGGGCCGCCGGCATCCGCGTGAAGATGATCACCGGCGACCACGCCGGCACCGCCTCCGCCATCGCCCGCGAAATGGGCATCGGCGACCCCGATCCGGCCACCGGGGCGATCCCCGCCATCACCGGCCCCGAACTCGAGCGCATGGACGACGCCGCACTCGCCCGCGCGGCCGCCGACCACGACGTCTTCGCCCGCACCTCCCCCGAGCACAAGCTGCGGTTGGTCGGCGGGCTGCAATCGCGCGGCGACGTGGTGTCCATGACCGGCGACGGCGTCAACGACGCCCCCGCCCTCAAACGCGCCGACGTCGGCGTGGCCATGGGCATCAAGGGCACCGAGGCGACGAAGGAAGCCGCCGACATCGTGCTGGCCGACGACAACTTCTCCTCCATCGCCCACGCCGTGCGCGAGGGGCGCGCCATCTACGACAACCTGCGCAAGACGATCATCTACATGCTGCCCACCAACGGCAGCGAGGCCCTGGTCATGTTCGTCGCGGTCATGGCGAACCTGACGCTGCCGCTGACGCCGCTGCAGATCCTGTGGGTCAACATGGTCTGCGCCGTCACCCTCGGCGTCGCGCTGGCCTTCGAGGACCCCGAGCCCGACGTCATGGACCGGCCGCCGCGCGACCCCGGGGCATCGCTTCTCGACGCCATGGCGGGGATCCGCATCGTCGTGGTGTCGTTGCTGCTCGGCGGCGTGACCATGGCGCTGTTCTACGTGGCGCTGGACCAGGGCGCGGAGCTGGGCACCGCGCGGACGCTGGCCGTCAACGTGCTGGTCGTCGGCCAGATCTGGTACCTGTTCAACGCCCGCCACCTGCGCGAGCACAGCTTCCGTGCCGACCTGTTCACCACCAACCCGGTGTCATGGATCGCCGTCGGCGCGCTGATCGCGCTGCAGCTGCTGTTCACCTACGCGCCGTTCATGCAGGCGGCGTTCGGCTCGGCGCCGCTGGATGCGGCGCACTGGGGCCTCATCGCCGCCATCGGCGCGGCGCTGTTCCTGGTCATCGAGGGCGAAAAGGCCCTCGGCCGGCTCATCCGCAGGTAGGGGCGGCGTTCGGGTCGCCGAGGGCGTCGACCGCCGCATCGAGCGTGCCGACGCTGATCAGCTTCATGTCGCCGGCCTCGGCGGTCAGCGCCTCGGAGCAGTTCTCGGAGGGCACCAGGAACATCTCCGCCCCACCCTCCCGGGCCGCGGCGATCTTGTGGGTGATGCCGCCGATCGGGCCGACCACGCCGACGCCGTCGATGGACCCGGTGCCCGCGATGGTCCGGCCGTCGGTGAGGTCGCCCGGGCTGAGCTTGTCCACCACGGCCAGCGACAGCATCAGCCCGGCCGACGGCCCGCCGACGCCGGAGACGTTGTACTCCACCTTCACGTCGCCCTTCGGCTGCGCGGCCATGCCGATGCCCAGGAAGGCAGTCGAGTCGTCGTCCGGGTGCTCGCCCAGCTCGACCTCGATCGACTCCTCCCTTCCATCCCGCACGACGTCGAGCGTCACGCGGTCGCCGGGCGCATGGCCGGCGACCGTGCGCTGCAGCGTCTCCGGGCGGTCGACCTCCTCGCCGTCGATGGCGCGCAACACGTCGCCCTCCTCCAGCACGCCCTCGGCCGCACCGCCCTCGGACACCAGAGCGACGGTCACCTCGATGGGCAGCCCCAGCTGGCGCAGCGCCGACGCGGTGGCATTGGCCTCCGAGTCGGAGAACATCAGGGCGTTGCGCTCCTTGACGTCGTCCTGGCTCAGCCCCGGGGGGAACACGGCCTCGATGGGCACGACCCGCTGATCCGGGTCCGCCCACATGCCCATCACCTGCGCCAGCGACAGCCTGTGCTGGACGGCGACGGTGGTCATGTTCAGCTCGCCGCCCGACGGGTCCGGGTCGCCGCCGCGCACCACGACCGCCTCATTTCCCTCGATGTCGCCGAGGACGTCGAAAAGCGGCCCGGGGCCCTCGGCCGCGAACGGGACGGGCACGGCGGGAGACGACAGCACGGCCGCCAGCGCCAGGATCGGCGCGGCGCCGACGAGGAGAGTTCTGGTGCGGCGATTCACGAACGCCAACCCTACCGGTCGATCGTGTTCGCCCTGCGCGAGCATCGCCCCGAACCTGCCCATGATCAGTGACCCCGCCACCCTGCGCCGGTACGGTTGGGGACATGAGTGGACAGGGATTCGGATTCTCGCCCGACGACGATGACGAGCGCGACAAGGACCGCGGCAATGGCGGCTCCGGCGGCCAGAACCCCTTCGGTGACTTCGGTTTCTTCGGGTTCCCGATGGGCGGCCAGCCGGGCCAGGGTGGCCCGGGCGGCCAGGGCTTCGGCGATTTCCTCAACCAGCTGGGCCAGATGATGTCCGGCATGGGCCAGCAGATGGACGGCCAGGGCGGCGCCCCGGTCGACCATTCCGTCACCGAGCGCATCGCGCGCCAGCGCATCGGCCAGGTCGCGCCGGTGCGCGATTCGGAACGGGAGGCGCTCGCCGACGCCCTCCGCCTCGCCGAGCTGTGGCTCGACGAAGCCACGTCGCTGCCCGCCGGCGCGAACCGCGCCGAGGGGTGGAATTCCCTGCAGTGGCTCGAGCACACCATGCCGACGTGGAAGCGCATCGTCGACCCGGTCGCCGAGCAGATGGCCGAGGCGTCGGTCGCCGGTATGCCGGAGCAGGCGCGCGAGATGATGGGCCCCATGCTGGGGATGATGGGCCGGATGAATTCCATGAACTTCGGCGCCCAGCTCGGCGGCGCACTGGCGGACCTGGCCAAGGACGCCCTGACCGCGTCCGACCTGGGCCTGCCGCTGCACACCACCGGTGCGGCGGCCCTGCTGCCGACGCATCTGACGGCCCTGGCCGAGGAACTGGAGCTGCCGGCCCGCGAGCTGTACGTCTACGCCGCCGCCCGCGAGGCCGCCCACCAGCGCCTCTACGATCGCGTGCCGTGGCTGGCGGAGCGGATGATCTCCTCCGTCGAGGAATACGCGTCGGGCCTGGTCATGGACTACTCCGGCGTGGAAGAAGCCGCCCGCGGCCTGGACCTGGAGTCGATGCAGGATCCGTCGAAGCTGCAGGAGGCGATGTCCGCCATGCAGAACATGGACCTGTCGCCGAAGATCACGTCGGCCAACCAGCATG
>NZ_DURI01000029.1 GCF_012837295.1 Corynebacterium sp.
GCGCGGGCCGCGCGGGGAACCGCGAACGGCGGCCGTGGTGGCCGGGCGGGTTCCTACTTGAGGTTCTTGCGGGCCTTCTTGATCTGCTTGCGCGCCTGCTTGCGGGACTTCTTGGTCTCCTTCGCGGCCGTGTCGGCGGCGTCGGCGAAGGTTTCGCGGGCGGTCTCGGCGGCGCCGGCGAGGGTGTCGCGGGCCTCCTCGGCGAAGGTCTGCAGCGAGTCCTTCCAGTCGTCCTTGTTGTCGGCGACGTAATCCTCGGCGCGGTGGAGCGCGACGACCGACTTGTCCTGCAGGTCGGAGCCGACCTCCTGGGCCTTCTCCAGCCACTCGGATGCGGTGCCCTTGATCTCCTCGGTGCGCTTCTCGGCCTCCGACTTGGTCGGCAGGGCCGCCTGCACCTTCTTGTTCACCTGCTTGCCGGCGTGCTCGGCGCGCCAGGCGAGGCCCGGGCGGCCGGCGGTGTCGGCGGTGGCCAGGAAGAGGCCGCCGAGCAGCGCGACATCGGTGAGGAAACCGGTCTTGCGGGCCTTGCGCTCCTTCGGATCCTGGGTCTCCCAGAACGAGTGGCGGGCCAGGGCGGTGGGCACCTGGACCAGGGCCAGGGCGGTGGCCGCGACGCGCGGGGCCTTGCCCAGGGCGTACAGGGCGCCGGCGGCGACCTTCGTGCCCGCGACGATCTGGACCGACGTCTGCGGGTTGCTCGGCAGGAAGGAGACGTACTGGGCGGGCACGACGGTGCGGAGTCGCTTGGTCACCTCGCGGGCGCCGTCCACATGGTCCTTCTGGTTCATGAGGGTGTCCACGCCATCGGCGACGAAGACCGAGGCGAGCATCGGACGGGCGAGCTTGCGGATCATTTTCTGGTCATCTCCTGTTTGTCGTGTCTGTCAAAGTCGGGCCGGCGCGGCGGCCCATGAATCGATTCTACGCGCGGTGTCGGCCGGTGTCCGGGGTTTACCAACCGCGGTTGCGCCATTCCTCCAGGTGGGGTCGTTCCGCGCCCACGGTCGTATCCGAACCGTGACCGGGGTGGACCACCGCGTCATCTGGATAGGCGTCGAAAATGCGCTCCTCGACGTCGTGGAGCAGCTGCGCGAAGTTCTCCTGGTTCGTGGTCTTGCCCACGCCGCCGGGGAACAGGGAATCGCCGACGAAAAGGTGGATGGGCGCGTCGTCGGCGACCTCGCCCTCGTCGCCGTCGTCGCCCGCCTTGCTCTCTGCGTTCGCCGGCTCGCCGGCGTCGAGCCCCAGGCCCACGCCGCCGCGGGTGTGGCCGCGAAGGATGAACGCCACCAGCGTCGCGCCATCGCCGAAGGTGACCACGTCGCCCTGGTCGAGCCGTCGGTCGGCCTCCGTCGCGATGTCCGGGGCATCGAGCGTGGACGTCACGTGCTCCGCGCCCCACTCCTCGACGAGCTCGGCAAGCGCCTGAACGTGGTCGCCGTGGGAGTGCGTGGTGACGACGGTGGTCACGGTCGCGCCGACCTCGTCGGCAAGCGCCTTCAGGTGCTCTGCCTCGTCGCAGGCGTCGATGAGCAGGGACCGTTCGGGGGCCCGGGAGTCCACCAGCAGATAGCAGTTGTTGTCCATGTCGCCGACGGAGGTCTTGTGCACGTCGATGGCGCCGACGCGGACGCGCTGCACCTCGTGGCGGGACAGGTCTCCGGTGTAGTCGTCGTTGATGGTGACGTCATTTGCTGTCATGGCCGCCAGGGTAGCGGCGGATGCACGATCCCGCCCGGAAACGTTCGAACGAATGTATGAGTGATGTATCATCGCTGCTGACACGAATCCGAC
>NZ_DURI01000236.1 GCF_012837295.1 Corynebacterium sp.
CACCGCCTTCCCGCCCAGCCGCGCGCTGGTGACCGGAGGCGCCGGGTTCATCGGGTCGACGCTGGTCGACCGGCTGCTGGCGGATGGACACGCGGTGACCGTCGTCGACGACCTGTCGCACGGCAAGCTCGCCAACTTGGAGGGGGCGCGGGCGACCGGCGCCGACCGCTTCAAGTTCGTCGAGGCCGACGTCCTCGCCGTCGACTGGGACGAGCTGCTCGAGCGCGTGCGCCCCGAGGTGATCTTCCACCTCGCCGCGCAGATCGACGTCCGCGAGTCCGTCGCCGACCCGGTGCACGACGCGGAGCTGAACATCGTCGGCACCATCCGCATCGCCGACGCCGCCCGCCGGAATGGCGTGCGCAAGATCGTGTTCACGTCCTCCGGCGGCTCGATCTACGGCACCCCGGATTCCTTCCCCGTCGGCGAGGACCAGGAAGTCCGTCCGCTGAGCCCCTATGCCGCGTCGAAGTCCGCGGCCGAGCAGTACCTGAACATGTTCCGCCGCCTGCACGGCCTGGACTGCTCGCACATCGCGCCCGCCAACGTCTACGGGCCGAGGCAGGATCCGCATGGCGAGGCCGGCGTCGTCGCCATCTTCGCCCAGCGCCTCCTCGCCGGCGAGGGCACGCGCGTCTTCGGCGACGGCGGCAACACCCGCGACTACGTGTTCGTCGGCGACGTCGTCGACGCCTTCGTGCGGGCGGCGGGCACGGCCGGGTCGGGGATGCGGTTCAACATCGGCACCGGCGTCGAGACCTCCGACCGCCAGCTGCATTCGCTGGTCGCCGAGGCCGCCGGCGCCGCCGACGACCCCGAGCACGCCCCGGCCCGCCAGGGCGATGTGCCCAGGTCCGCGCTGGATCCGTCGCTGGCCCGAGAGGTGCTGGGCTGGGAGCCGCAGGTCGGCATCGCCGAGGGCGTCCGCCGCACCGTCGATTACTTCCGCGGGTAGCGGGTCCGGGGTCCGGTTCCAGCATGTCGCCGACGCCCCAGCCTGTCGCCCACGCGGTACCGGCCCTTGGTTCCCGTCGCGGTTCCGGTGGCCTCGGTTTCCGTCCGTCGCACCCGATTCTGTCCGTCCCCCGCGGTGCCGGTCTCGGTTGCGGTGGACTGGCCGTCACTCCTTTCACGGACACCCCACAGGTGCACTTGTCGCGTTCATACACATCTTTTATTGCTCTGAAACGGCGAAAACCGGCTGATCTCGGGGTGCGCGAGCAACAAAAGGCATGCGTGAAAACCTCAGGTCGATGGAGGCGGGTTTTCGGGCCGGATCTCGACGCCGCTGCCGGCCCCGACGCACAGCTTCCCGCCCGACGCGCCGATCGCCGCGTGATGGCGTCCGCTCGACGCCGTGCTCGACGCCGCACGCCGATGACGGGCCCAGATGCACCGAAGCCCGGACGCTTCGTCGTTTCCGTTGTGGGAAAACGGGGAAGCGTCCGGACTTGGGTGCAGCGGGGGCGGGGCTGGGACTACCGCTGGGCGCGCTCGGCCTTCATCAGCTCCAGCTCGATGGTGTCGCGGAAGTTCTCCTCCGGCAGCGCGCCGGACAACGGCGTGGCGCCGATGACGAACATCGGGGTGCCCTGCACGCCGATGCTCTGCGCGTAGGCGTTGGCCTCCTGGACGGGCTTCTCCCACGTGCCGTCCTCGAGCTGCTTCTTGAACAGGTCGACGTCTTCGACGCCGGCGGTGCGTGCGATCTCCACGAGCTCGTCGACCGTGAATTCGGGGTGACCGTTGCCCTTGGCCACGGCCGCGTCGAAGGCCGCATCCTGGAACTCCCAGAACTTGCCCTGGGCCGCGGCGGCGCGACCGGCCTGCGCGGCCTGCGCCGCCGCCGGGGTGCCGGCGGAGTCGTTCCACTCGATGCGCAGCAGGCCGGCGTCGACGTAGTCCGCGGTGAGGTTCGGCTGCGTGTCCTGGGCGTAACGCGCGCAGAAGGGGCACTCGAAGTCGGAGAACATCGTCATGACGACCGGTGCGTCGACGGCGCCCATGGCGAAGGG
>NZ_DURI01000237.1 GCF_012837295.1 Corynebacterium sp.
CCCGCCCGCAGCTCGGGGCCCGCAAATCGTGCGCCGGCGCCCCGAATCCGACGCTGGTCGTGGACGTTAGTTGCACAGCGCAGCCACACGATTTTGCGTCCTGGGGTTATACCGTCGTTCACCCGGCGTGTGGCTGCGTAGTGCAAATTCGAGGCCTCCACGCCGGGTATGCCCGCCGGGATTCGATGCGGGCGGGCACAAAATGGGGGCGATCTGCTGCCGGCGGGGCGTCGTCAAGCGAACCGGCACGGAAGTTACAAGCCGTTAACGGCGCGGACAACGGCCCCCGCCCGCCAAAGGCCTAGAATGCCCCCATGACCAAGAGCAGCAAACCCCGCCGCATGAGCCCCCGGTCGCGCCTGGCGACGGCCGCGGCCAAGGCGGCGACGTGGGCGTCGCGGCGCACCGGCCGCGGCTCCGGCGGAATGATCGGCGGGCTCATCGCCCAAAAGCTCGACCCCCGCATCCTGGGACAATTGGGCGGCGGGCGGCCGGCGGCGATCATCACCGGCACGAACGGCAAGTCCACCACCACCCGCATGCTGGCCGCCGCGATGCGCGCCGCCGGCGACCGCGTGGCCACCAACGAGGGCGGCGACAACATGGACGCGGGCGTCATCTCGGCGCTGATGGCGTCGCCGGACGCGGACACGCTGGTCCTGGAGGTCGATGAGCTGCACGTCGCGCACATCTCCGCGGACCTGAAGCCGCGGGTGCTGGTGCTGCTGAACCTGTCGCGGGATCAGCTGGATCGGGTGGGCGAGATCAACAAGATCGAGCGGTCGCTGCGCGATGCGGTGAACGCGAATCCGCAGGCGACGGTCATCGCGAACTGCGATGATCCGCTGATCGCCTCGGCCGCGTGGGACGCGGAGAACGTCGTGTGGGTCTCCGCCGGCGGCGGCTGGACCAACGATGCGACGAGCTGCCCGCGCACGGGCGGGCCCATCATCCGCGACGGCGACGACTGGTACGCGGTCAAGGAGCTTCCGGGTGGCGGTGCTTTCCGACGGCCCACCGCCGCATGGGCGATCTCCCCGGAGGGCATTTCGACCCCGTATGGGACGACGATTCCGCTGGATCTGACGCTGCCGGGCGACGCTAATCGCGGCAACGCGACGCTGGCCACCGCGGCCGCCGTGGAGCTGGGCGCGGAGGCCGTCGTCGCGGCGGCCGCCACCGAGGGCGTGGACAACGTCGCGGGCCGCTACTCCACCATGAAGGTCGGCGACCACGAGGTGCGCATGCTGCTGGCGAAGAATCCCGCCGGCTGGCAGGAGGCGCTGTCGATGGTGGACCGCGACGCGGATGGCGTGGTCATCGCGGTCAACGGCCACGTCGCCGACGGCGAGGACCTGTCGTGGCTGTGGGACGTGGTGTTCGAGAACTTCGGCGGCCTGTCCGTGAAGGCGTCGGGCGAGCGCGGCACGGATCTGGCGGTGCGCCTGCTGTACGCGGGCATCGAGCACGAGCTGCTGCACGATCCGATGGAGGCCATCGCCGCGTGCCCGCCGGGCCGCGTGGAAGTGCTGGCGAACTACACGGCGTTCCGCGATCTGAAGAAGGCCATCGAGCGAGACGCCGGCGCCAACGCCGGTGCGGCAAAGGACGAGCGAGGCACCAATGACTGACCTGAACATCGGCCTGATCCTCCCGGACGTGCTGGGCACGTACGGCGATGACGGCAATGCGCTGGTGCTGCGCGAGCGCGCCCGCCGCCGCGGTCTGGACGCCACGATCACGCCCATCAAGCTCGGCGAGGCGGTGCCCGAGGGCCTGGACATTTACGCCATCGGCGGCGGCGAGGACGTCGCGCAGACCATCGCCGTCGAACACCTGGCCAAGGATGGCGGCCTCGCGCGCGCGGCTGCGGCGGGCCGCCCGATTCTGGCGATCTGCGCCGGTTTCCAGGTCCTCGGCGAGTCGTTCCGCGCGGGCGGCAAGGAGGTCGCGGGCCTCGGGCTGCTCGATTGCGTCACCACGTCGCTGCAGACCAGGGCCATCGGCGAGATCCGCACGGCACCGCTTTCCGACGAGCTGACCGCCACCTTGACGGGCTTCGAAAACCACATGGGCCTGACCACGCTCGGCGCGGACGCCCGCCCCCTGGGCCGGGTCATCCGCGGCGTGGGCAACGAGGGCCCCGAGCGCCAGCCCGAACCGGGTCGCGCGCCGGATCCGGTGCGCGCGGGCGATGGGGTGCGGGAGGGCGTCGTCAAGCAGGAGCTCGCCGAGACCCCGACCGGCGGCGCGGAAGGCGCGGTGCAGGGCAGCGTCGTGGCCACCTACCTGCATGGGCCGGTGCTGGCGCGCAATCCCGAGCTGGCGGATCTGCTGCTGGCGCGGGCGATGGGCGTGGACGTCGCGTCGCTCGAGCCGCTGGATCTGCCCGTCATCGGGCGGCTGCGCGCCGAGCGGATCGCGTCGAAGCCGCGGCCGAAGAGCGAGCGGTAGCGGTATCCACCGGTCCGGGTCATACGTGGGTATGACCCGGCCTTCGCCGTGAAATCGGCCCGCGGTCCGACGTTGCGCAGGCGCCCGGATGATTGCGTGGAAGGCATGCAAAACTCCTCCGCGCCCGACGTGCGCGCCCCCGAAAACACAGCCGCCGATACCGGGGGCTCCCGGCTTTCCCCGCTCTCCCCGACCGCGTCGCATTCGCCCGGCGGCCGACGCATCGGTTCCCTCGACGCGATGCGCGGGTTCGCGCTGTGCGGCATCGCCTTCGTCAACGTGCCGTCGATCTGGAAGCTGATGATCGACCCCTCCCTCGGCCCCAACCACGTCCGCGACCTGCTGGACATGTTCGTGCAGCAGCGGTTCTTCCCCATCTTCTCGCTGCTGTTCGGCATCGGTTTCGGCCTGATGTGGGTGGCCGCCCGCACCCGCGCCGCCCGCCCGCGCGTGGTCATGTTGCGCCGCTTCGCTTTCCTGTTCGTCCTCGGTGTGGGGCATTTCTTCCTGCACCCGGGCGAGGCGCTGATGCCCTACGCGTTCTTCGCGATCCTCGTCCTGCTGCCCACGACGTTCCTGCCTCCGCGCTGGCAGCCTCCGGTCGCCGCGGTCGCGGGCGCGGTGCTGCTGGGCGTGGCGCTGGCGTTCGACGGCGGCATGATCACCATCCCCGGCCTGTTCCTGCTCGGCTTCGCGCTGGCGCTTTACGACGTCCCGCGCATCCTCGACGGCAACGTCAAACTGAATGCGATCATCCTGATCATCGCGGCGCGGCTCGCGTCGGTCGCCCTGTGGTAGCAGAACATGGACCCGATGGCCGCCGGGTTCTCGGCGTCCAGCGCGGTGGCCGGTGCGACGATGGCCGTGACGTACATGGCGCTGCTCGGCTTCCTCATGTCCACTCCGCTGCGCCGCGCGGTGCTGGCGGTGTTCGCCCCGATGGGCCGGATGTCGCTGACCAACTACATCGGCGCGACGCTGCTGTTCTGGGCCGTCAAGGACGCGCTGCCGCTGTTCGGCGTCGTCGACGATTCCACCGCGTCGTGGTCGGCGGCGATGGGCGTCGTCGCCGGGATCCTGGTGGTGCAGTGGATGTTCTCCGTCGCATGGCAGACGTTCTTCCGCCAGGGGCCGCTCGAGTGGCTGTGGCGCAAGGCGACGTGGGCGGGGGCCAAGCCCGCCTGATCCCGCGGCGGCCGGGATTCGGCAAGCGCGCCACACGCCCCGTAGCGCGATCGGAGCCGTCGGGGAAGGCACGGATACGCCTCAATCCCGCTGAGAGCCACACAGCGCGCGGCTACATTTCCGCTGGTCATGGCGATGTTCGAACCAGCTTTTCGTCGGCCTACGCCCACCAATTCAACAACGCCCCGATCTCCTCCCCGACGTGACCGCAGATCGGGTCGGCGTTGAAGAATTGGGGCCGGAAATCTTCAACTACGCCCCGATCTGTCCGGACTTTTCCCGGCAGATCGGGGCGTTGTTGAATTCTGGGTCCGCCCTCGCCAACTCACGAGGGGCGACACGGCCGGTTCCCCGGAGACCGATGGCCTATGGTCGAGGCACCGGGGTGTGCGGCGGCGGGAGCTGCCGCGGGCTAATCTTTTCCGGTGCAATCGATCATTTCCGGCTTCCTGGTGTCGATTTCGCTGATCGCGGCGATCGGCGCCCAGAACGCCATGGTGCTGCGCCACGGCATCGCCCGCAGCCATGTCGCCGCCGTCGCGGTGTTCTGCATCGTCTCCGATGCGCTCCTCATGTCGCTGGGCACGGCCGGATTCGGCGCTGCACTGCAGGCCAACCCCCGGATCCTCACGGCGGTGACGCTGCTCGGCATCGCGTTCCTGGTGGTCTACGGCCTGATGTCGCTTCGCTCCGCGTGGCGATCGGCGCAGCTGACGAAGCCCCGCCGCCCCGCCCGGGTCGCCGGCGGCTCCGCAACCGGTGGGGCACCCGCCGACGACGGCGTCCACTCCTCGGCCGAAAGCACCGATGACCAGGCACTGCACGCCACGGGCACGGTGGCGAAGACGCTGACCGGGGCCATCGCCGGCATCGCCGCGGTGACGTGGCTGAACCCCCACGCCTACCTGGACACCGTCGTACTCGTCGGATCGGTGGCGGTATCGTACGGCGAGCAGCGCTGGTGGTTCACGGCGGGCGCGATCCTCGCCTCCGCGGTGTGGTTCGGCACGCTCGCCGCGGGCGCGCGGGCGTTCAGCCGGCGCCTGGCTCGTCCCGCCACGTGGACGATCATCGACGCGCTGACCGGACTGGTCATGATAGGCATCGCCATCAAGCTCGCCCTCGGACTCGCATGAATCGTGGCGTCGACGACGTCAGATTTGACCTCACACTGCATAAATGACGGAAACCGGCTGCCGCGGCAGCCGTCGTAAAGCGAAAATGAGACCAAGCACTCACCCCACGGCGCGCCACTTGTCATGACCAGTCGTACAATGGAGGGCATGAACTCTCCCGCCGACCCCGGCGCGGCGCCAGGTTCGGCGGACGATTCCGCGACCGGCGCATCCGCCGAAGACCGCACTCTGGCGCTGCTGTCGCGCCACAGCATCGAACACGGCCCGACGCCCAAGCACGCGCAGCTCAAGGCGATCCTCACCGAGGTCTGCCACGACGACCTGCGCCCCGGCGACTCGCTGCCCAGCGAACGCGTCCTCGAAGAAGTCTTCGGCGTCAGCCGCATCACCGTCCGCCGCGCCATCAGCGACATGGTCGCCGACGGCACCGTCGAAAGCTTCCGCGGCAAGGGCACCTTCGTGGCCAAACGCCCGCTGCGCTCCGACCTGCACCTGGCCAGCTTCACCGCCGAAATGAAGCAAAAGGGGGCCGAGCCGTCGGCGATGATCCTCGTCTCCGAAAAGGCGCGGCCGCCCGAGTCGATCGCCGAATTCCTCGGCGATGGGCCGCACCTGCATCTGACGCGCGTTCGGCTCGGCGACGGCCTGCCGTACTCCGTCGATGACGCCTGGTACAGCGCGATCTACGCCCCCGACCTGCTGGATCGAGCGGTGCACAAGTCCGTGTATTCGATCCTGACGTCGGATTACAACCTGCCCATCGACGAGGCCGAGCAGGTGTGCACCGCAGCGGCGGCCACCGCGGACATCGGCCGCGCGCTGGGCATCGACGCCGGCCAGCCCGTCCTGCGCATCCGCCGGCAGTCGCTCAGCCACGGCCGACCGGTGGAGGTCTGCACCTCGACGTACCGGCCGGACCGCTACACCCTGCGCATGCACCTTCGCGACGCCGGCCGGTAGCCGCATCGGCCGCAGCCGGTAGCCGCTCAGAGCAGGAAGAGCGGATCCCCCGGCGCCACCGACGTGCCCGGCTCGAGCACGTCGTGGATGTCCTCGGCGACGGATTCCATGATCACCACCGGGCACACCGGGTCGAACCCCGCGGCGCGAATGACGGATACGTCGGCGGTGATGAGCACGTCGCCGACCTCCACGCGATCCTTCTCCTCGGCGAGGACCTCGAACCCCTCCCCCTTCATGCGCACCGTGTCGATGCCGACGTGAACGAGCACGCCGCGCCCCTCCGGCGTCATGATCACCAGCGCATGCGGCATGATCCGCATGATCTTCCCCGCCACGGGAGCGGCGACGTCGATGACGCCGTCCCCCGACGGCACGACGGCCAGGCCGGCGCCGACCATGCCGGAGGCGAAGACCTCGTCGGGCACCTCGGCCAGCGAGGCCGCGGTGCCGGCGATGGGCGAGCAGACCGCGGTCACAGGAGATCCCCGATGTCCTCCGCGATCAGCTCCGCCTCGGGGCCAACCACGACCTGGACCACGTCGCCGGATCCGACGACGCCCATGGCCCCGGCGCGGGTCAGCACGTCCTTGTCCACCAGCGACGGGTCGTTGACCACGGTGCGCAGGCGGGTGATGCAGCCTTCGATCTCGTCGATGTTGCCTGCGCCGCCGAGCCCGGCGACGATCTCGTCGATGTTGATCCTGGCCATGGTGTTCCTCCTGGGTATGGGCGGACCTCCCGGTGCCGGGTGCGCGGCGGCCACCGCCGTCCGCGACCGTTCGACTCCGCGGCCCACGCGGCTGTCGTGCGTCGGCCCCCACGGTACCGATCCCGGCGGCCCCTTTGGGGAGAATGTGACAAAGTTGTCATGGCCGGTCATTACCAGTGCGATACACTGGCGGGGACTACACCTCCGCACGATCCTCCACCGCAGGTCAGCGGCCCCGGGCCACGAGCGAAAGGCACGCACATGTCTTCCACCGACAACGAACCCGTCGCAAAGCCGAAGAAGAAGTCGGCCGCGATGAAGAACCTGCAGAAGCTCGGCCGCAGCCTCATGCTGCCCATCGCCGTCCTGCCCGCCGCGGCGCTGCTGCTGCGCCTGGGCCAGGACGACATGCTCGGGCGCTGGGAGAACATCACGGTGCTCGACTGGCTCGCGGCGATCTTCGCGGCCGGCGGCGGGGCGCTGTTCGACAACCTGCCGCTGCTCTTCGCCGTCGGCGTGGCCATCGGCTGGGCGAAGAAGGCCGACGGCTCCACCGCGCTGGCCGCCGTCGTCGGCTACCTGGTGCTCACCGGCGTGTTCGACGCCCTGTCGCCGATGGTGCTCGAAGGCGAGGTCGACCAGAACGGCGACCAGCTGATGATCAACTACGGCGTCCTCGCCGGCCTGATCATGGGCCTGGTCGCCGCGATGCTGTGGCAGCGCTACCACCGCACGCGCCTGCCGGAGTACCTGGGCTTCTTCAACGGCCGCCGGTTCGTGCCCATCGTCGTGGGCTTCGCGGCGGTGCTCATCGCCATCCCGATGGTGCTGGTCTACCCGTGGTTCAACCAGGGGCTGACGTGGTTCGGCGACGTGATCTCGGAGAATTCGGTCGGCGGCGGCTTCGTCTACGGCACGGTCAATCGCCTGCTCATCCCGATCGGCCTGCACCACCTGCTCAACTTCGTGCCGTGGTTCATGCTCGGTTCCTACGAGGGCGACGCCGGCGTCGTGCACGGCGACATCGCCCGCTTCCTCGCCGGCGATCCGACGGCGGGCGCGTTCATGACCGGCTTCTTCCCCATCATGATGTTCGCCCTGCCCGCCGCCGCGCTGGCGATGTACCACACGGCGCGCCCCGCCCAGAAGAAGGTGACCGGCGGCGCGATGGTGTCGCTGGCGCTGACCGCCTTCCTCACCGGCATCACGGAGCCGCTGGAGTTCGCGTTCATGTTCCTCGCGTGGCCGCTGTACGTGGCGCACGCGGTGCTCACGGGCTCCTCGCTGGCGGTGATGAACCTCGTCGGAGCCCGCGACGGCTTCGGATTCTCCGCCGGCGCGATCGACTTCGTGTTGAATTTGGGCATCGCCGAAAAGCCGTGGGCGATCGTGGTCGCCGGCCTGGTCTACGCGGCGATCTACTACGTGATCTTCCGCGTCATGATCGTCAAGCTCGACCTCAAGACCCCCGGCCGTGACCCCGAGCTCGACCCCGCGCCGGAGGCCACGACCACGGGCGACGCCGATCCCGATCCGGCGTCCATCCACCGCCGCCGCACGCAGCAGGACGCGGACCGCGCGGTCGTCAGCGAGAAGGACGCGGGTCCGGAATCCGGTCCCGGAAAGAAGTAGCGCCATGCCCTCGCTTTACGACGGCCACGTCATCGGCCGAGCGGCCACCCCTCAGGGTCTGCTGCCGGACACCTACATCGCGTGGTCCGGCGGGGTGATCACCGAGGTGCGCCCGGCCCGCGACGAGGATCGGGCCCACGCCGGAAACGGGCACGCCGCCCCCGACGATCGAGGCGGTGACGGGGACGGCGGGACGTCGTCAAGCAGCGATCCGCTGATCCTGCCCGGCTTCGTCGACGTCCACGACCACGGCGCGCTGGGCCACGGCTTCCCGACCTCCGATGCGGAGGGGTGCGCCGTCGCCGCCGCCCATCACCGCAGGTGGGGCACCACGACGCTGCTCGCGTCGACCGTCTCCGCGCTGCCGCCGGACCTGGCGCGGCAGGTGGCGGTGCTCGCCGACGTCGCCGACGACGGGCACGTCGACGGCATCCACCTGGAGGGGCCGTTCATCAACGCCTGCCGCTGCGGCGCCCAGGACCCCCACGCCATCGTGCCCGGCGACCCGGCCGCCCTGGAGACGATCCTCGATTCCGGCCGCGGCCACGTCCGCGCCATCACCCTGGCCCCGGAGACCGAGCGCCTCGACGACCTGCTGCGCGTCTGCGCCGACCACGGCCTCGTCGCGTCCTTCGGGCACACCGACGCCGACTTCGACGCCACCGCCCGCGCCATCCGCGCCGCCGGCGACCTCGGGCTGACCGCCACCGCCACGCACCTGTTCAACGCCATGCCGCCCGTCCACCACCGCGACCCCGGTGCCGCCGCCGCATTGTTGGCCGCCGCCGCCCGCGGCGAGGCGATCGTCGAACTCATCGCAGATGGTGTCCACCTTTCCGACGCCATGGTCGACCTCGTCATCGCCACCGCCGGCGCCGACGGCGTCACGCTGGTCTCCGACGCCATGGCCGCCGCCGGCATGCCCGACGGCGACTACGTCCTGGGCACCCTGCCCGTCCTCGTCCGCGACGGCGTCGCCCGCCTCAAGGCCGACGACGGCGGCGACGGCGGCGGCGAAGACAGCACCATCGCCGGCGGCACGTCCACCGTCCACGACCAGGCCGTGCGCATGCTCTCCCGCGGAATCGACCCCGCGGCCGTCGCCCGCATGTCCGCCACGACCGGGGCTCGCGTGGCGGGGTTCGCCGATCGGGGGGCCATAGCCGTCGGCAAGCGAGCTGATTTGATACTTTTCGACGACGCACCAAAAGCCACTCCCACCCCCGACGACGAAGAGGCCGCGACCCCGCCCACCGTCATCGCCGGGGGCGAGCGAAAGGAACGCTGACGTGGAGATCATCATCCTGGACACCGCCGAGGAAGTCGGCCTCCTCGCCGCCGACGTCATGGCCCGCTACGTCGCCCGCGGCGCCACCCTCGGCCTGGCCACCGGATCCACGCCCGTCGGCGCCTACCGCGAACTCGTCCGCCGCCACAAGGAGGAGGGGCTGTCCTTCGCGCAGTGCCGCGCGTTCCTGCTCGACGAGTACATCGGGCTCGGCCCCGACCACCCGCAGAGCTACCACGCCACCATCCGCCGCGAGCTGACCGCGCACATCGACATCGAGGACGCGCTGGTGCAGTCGCCCAACGGCCTCGACCCGCGGCACGCCCAGGACTACGACCGCGCCATCACCGCCGCCGGCGGCATCGACGTGCAACTCCTCGGCGTGGGCACCGACGGGCACATCGGATTCAACGAGCCCGGCAGCTCGCTCGCGTCCGGCACCCGCGTGAAGACCCTCCACCCGCGCACCATCGAGGACAACGCCCGGTTCTTCGACTCCATCGACGACGTCCCCCACCACGTGGTCACGCAGGGGCTCGCCACCATCGGGCGGGCGCGGCACCTGCTGCTGCTGGCGACGGGCATCGTGAAGGCCGAGGCCGTCGAGGCCCTGTGCGAGGGGCCCGTTTCCGCCCTGTGCCCCGCGTCCGTGCTGCAGTACCACCCGCACGCCACGGTCATCGTCGACGCCGATGCCGCATCGCAGCTCGAGAACGCCGAGTACTACCGCTACGCCTACAAGTCGAAGCCGGAGTGGCAGGAGATCTAGCGGCGCGGGGTGGTGGGGTGGTGTCTGGGGTGTGGATTCGCCAGCCTCACCCACAGATAGACGTCCAGTGGACAGATAGATGTGGTTAACCACGTCTTTCTGTCCACTGGACGTCTTTTTGGCTTCGGTGCGGGAGCGCACGGCCGGAAGGTCGCCGCTTTCCGACGCCGCGCGCCGAGATCGTGCGGCCGGAACCGGGGCCGACGCGCTCACCGCCACCCGTCGCCGACCGCCGGAGCCGACCGCGCGCCGCGGCTAAATCGCCAGGCGGCCGGTCAATGCGCGGGAGAGGGTCAGCTCGTCGACGTACTCGAGGTCGCCACCCAACGGCATGCCGGACGCCAACCGCGTCACGGCCAGGCCGGGGAAATCGCGGAGCAGCCTCGCCAAGTAGGTCGACGTCGCCTCACCCTCCGTGTTGGGGTCGGTGGCGATGATGACCTCGGTGATCTCCGGCGCGGGAACGTTGCCGTCCGCGTCGATCACTCCGTTCGGCGAATCGTCGCCGGGGCCGAAACCGGGGGGCGCGGGGACGTCGGCAAGCACGCCGCCGATGCGCTGCAGGAGAGTGCGAATGTTGAGCTCGTTGGGCCCGATGCCGCCCAGCGGATCCAGCGCCCCGCCGAGAACGTGGTACCTGCCCTCGAATTCGCCGGTGCGCTCGATGGCCTGGATGTCGCGGGCTTCCTCGACGACGCAGATCAGCCCGCGATCGCGGCGCGTGTCGGCGCAGTAGCGGCACACCTCGTCGGCGGAAATGTTTCCGCAGACGCGGCAGAAGTGCACGCCGTCGCGCACCCGCGCCAGCGCCGACTGGAGGCGATCGACGTCCTCCGGGTCCACCTTCAGCAGGTGGAAGGCGATGCGCTGCGCGCTTTTCGGCCCGATGCCGGGCAGCCGCGCGAACTCATCGATGAGATCTTGCAGGGGTCCTTCGAACAATTTCGGTGCGCCGGCCCTAGAAGCCCAGGCCGGAGGGGCCGTCGCCGAGCGCGCCGAAGCCCTGCGACAGCGGGCCCATCTTTTCCTCGGCGAGCTGCTGCACCTTCTGGGTGGCGTCGCCGAACGCGCCGAGGATGAGGTCCTGCAGCCCGTCGACGTCCTCCGGGTCGACGACCTTCGGGTCCAGCGCGATGTCGACGACCTCGCCGGAGCCGCGCATGGTGACCTTGACCAGGCCATTGCCGGCCTCGCCGACGACGGAGGCGGCGACGATCTCGGCCTGCGCGGCCTCCAGCTGGGCCTGCATCTGCTGGGCCTGGGCGAGGATGGCGTTCATGTCGGGCTGGCTCATGGCATGTCCTTTTCGGGTTGGCGCCGGCCGCGTGTGGCCGGGCGTTGCAGGTCGGGCACTTGATCGTCGGCACTGCGGTTCGGCCGCGGTGCCCGGGCGGGCGTCGTGCGCCCACGTCGCCGCCGATTGTAGCGGCG
>NZ_DURI01000238.1 GCF_012837295.1 Corynebacterium sp.
CCCGCCCCGGGGTGCGCTTGCGCGGATTGGCGTCACTCACTTCGATGCCGTGCCTTTCCTCCGTGGGCGGTGCTGTCTTCTCGATCGTCTCTGCCCACCCGAGACATCTGCGACGAGACTATCGCGGCGCGCGGATTCGGCTCGGGCGGCGCGGCGGCGCCGGGCGTCGGCTTTGCCGCGTTACGACGGGGGTGGCGGGGGTGAATAATGGGCGGGGGCATGACAACAAAAGGCCGATCAGCGGTGCCAGCGGGGCTTATGTGACTAAACGAGACCGCTGAATCCTGCCCGCGAACGGCAAAAAGAGGAACAGGTCACACAATCCCGACTTTCCCCGCGAACGGCTTGCCCGTCAGTTGCCGTTTCGTTATCGTTACACGCGCTGCATAACGACATGGTTACGTTTTGCGGCCTCCGGGCACTGCACGAGGCCCAAGGTAACCAAGAGATCACACGACTACAGGGGAGTGAACGTGACGCAGACGATTACGCGACGCAAGGGCGGTGCCCACCGCAAGCCGGGCAAGTCCATCAAGAGCCGCATCGCGATGGTCGCGCTGACCTCCTCCGCCGTCTCCGTGTCGGGCGCCGCGGCCACCGCGTCCGCCGACACCAAGGACGCCGACAAGGATCTCGTCGCCCAGGACGCCGCGCAGGCGCAGATGTCCTCCACCCCGATGGTCCTGTCGGTCCGCGACTTCCGTCCGGCGTCCGACCTGGGCACGCACCTGGCCACCGCCCTGGAGTACAACAACCTCCGCACCGCCGCCGACCGCGCCGCCCGCGCCCCGCAGCTGTCCGTCCCGGCCCTCGGCGCCTTCACCTCCGGCTTCGGCCCGCGTTGGGGCACGATGCACAACGGCATCGACATCGCGAACGTCACCAACACCCCGATCATGTCCATCATGGACGGCACCGTCGTCGATTCCGGCCCGGCGCAGGGCTACGGCCAGTGGATCCGCGTCCTCCACGATGATGGCGCGGTGTCGGTCTACGGCCACCTCGAGACCCTCGGCGTCGCCGTGGGCGAGCGCGTCTCCGCCGGCCAGGTCATCGGAGGCATGGGCAACCGCGGTTTCTCCACCGGCACGCACCTGCACTTCGAGATCCACCCCGACGGCACCACCCCGGTCGACCCGGTGGCGTGGTTCCTGCAGCGCGGCCTGGACGTCGTCTCCGGCGGCTCGCTGTAGTTCGCCCCCCTGGCTTTTCGGGCCGGTTCCGCTTCGTGCGGGACCGGCTCTTTTTGCTTGACGACGTCCCGAGCGGCCAGGCACGGGCGTCGCAAAGCACGGAGGCCGCACGATCCTGCGAATCCCGCCCGGCGCCGCTCCCCCGCGACCTACGCTGACGGGATGAACGAAACGAACGCCCCCACCCGGCCCACCGCGACCGCGGAGATGTGGCAGAAGCTGTCGCGCATCCCGATGGTCGGCACCCGCGTCTTCTCGGCCGCCGTATCGCTGAAGGCCCCCTACTTCCGCACGTCGCTGCCGCGGCTGCGCGTCATGGAACCGGGCCTGGCCGTCGCCTCGGCGCCGAAATGGTGGGGAGTGCAGAACCACATCGGCACGTTCCACGCCATCGCCGCCTGCAACCTCGCCGAATTCGTCATGGGCATGCTCTGCGAAGCCTCCGTTCCCGCCACGCACCGCTGGGTGCCCAAGGGCATGACGACGAACTACCTGAAGATCTCCAAGGGCGGCCTCACCGCCACCGCCACCGCCGACCTGCCCGACTTCGCCGAGATCACCCCGGAGTCCGGCGGCCGCAACCTCGACGTCCGCATCGAGCTCGTCGACTCCGAAGGCACGCTGGTGCAGGATGCCGTGATCACCTGCTGGATCACGGCGAAAAAGAAGCGTTAGCCGCGGGCCCTACAGCTTCTCCATCGGCAGGCCGCCGATGAGCATGAGGCGGACCTTGCCGGCCGAACCGAAGTCGATGGTCGCCGTGGCGCGCGGACCCACGCCGTCGACGGACAGCACGGTGCCCAGGCCGTACTTGTCGTGGACGACCTTGTCGCCCGCGGCGAGCTGCAGCTCCGTGTTCTTCTTGCGCCCGCCGGCCGACCCGACGCCGGGGCCCACGCCCGCGCCACCGCCGGCACGGCCGGAGCGCCCGAAACCGCCCGACCGCCCCGACGAGCCGAAGCCGGAGCCGCGGCCGAACGCCGATCCCCCGCCCCACGAGGTCGCGGGCTCCTCGCGCAACCACTCCACGAGCTCGCCCGGGATTTCGCCCAGGAACCGCGACGGCGGGTTGTTCTGCGGCGATCCCCACGACGACCGCGTCTGCGCCCGCGAAATGTAGAGCCGCTTCCGCGCGCGCGTCAGGCCGACGTACGCCAGCCGGCGCTCCTCCGCGAGCTCCTTGGGATCGCCCATCGCCCGCAGGTGCGGGAACTGCCCATCTTCCCAGCCGGTGACGAACACGACGGGGAACTCGAGGCCCTTGGCGGTGTGCAGGGTCATCAACGTCACCACGCCCCGCTCGTCGTCGGGGATCTGATCGGCGTCGGCGACCAGCGACACCCGCTCGAGGAACGCCTGCAGGCTCCCCGGCTCGGGCTGTCCGTCGTCCATGCCATCGCCGGCCGCTGCGCCGTCCCCTGCGGCGTCGTCAAGCTCTTCCATGCCCTCGCGCAACGCCGCCTCCGCCGAGAACTCCCGGGCCACCGAGACGAGCTCGTTGAGGTTGTCCAGGCGCGTGGCGTCCTGCGGGTCCGACGACCGCTCCAGCTCCGCGCGGTAGCCGGTGCGGTCGAGGATCGCCTCCACCAGGTCGCCGATGTCCCCGATGTCGCCGGTGCCCATGTCCGCGGCGATGCCGTCGAGAAGCTCCGCGAAGCCCTTCATCGAATTCCGCGACCGCGCGGCGACCATCGCGACCTCGCCGCGCGCCGCCGCCCGCAGCGCCGCCCCGAAGGACGTGCCGGTGTCCTCCGCGTGCAGCGCGACGTGGGACTGCGCCTTGTCGCCGATGCCGCGGCGCGGGGTGTTGATGATCCGCCGCATCGACACGTCATCGTCCGGATTCGCGATCACCCGCAGGTACGCCACGATGTCGCGCACCTCGCGGCGCTCGTAGAACCTCGTGCCGCCGACCACCGTGTACGGCACGCCCATGCGGATGAACACGTCTTCCAGCGGACGCGACGAATTGTTCGTGCGGTAGAAAACGGCGATGTCGGAGTAGGTGGCCTCGCCGCGGTCGACGAGGTCGTCGATCTCGTTGGTGATGAACCGGGCCTCGTCATGCTCGTTGTCGGCGACGTAGCCCTTGATCTGCTCGCCTTCTCCCAGATCCGTCCACAGCTTCTTTTCGCGGCGGTTCTCGTTGCGCGCGATCAGCGCGTTGGCCGCCGACAGGATCGTCTGCGTCGACCGGTAATTCTGCTCCAGCAGGATCGACTCGGCGTCCGGGTAATCCTCCTCGAACTCCTCGATGTTGCGGATCGTCGCCCCGCGGAACGCGTAAATCGACTGGTCGGAATCGCCCACCACGCACAGCTCACTCGGTGGGACCTCCCCGCCCGGCTTGCCCACCAGCGCCGACACCAGCGCGTACTGCGCGTGGTTGGTGTCCTGGTACTCGTCGACCAGCACGTGGCGGAAACGGCGGCGGTAGTACTCCGCCACATCCGGGTGCTCGCGGAAGATGCGCACCGTCTCGCCGATCAGATCGTCGAAGTCCAGCGCGTTGGCCGCCCGCAGACGCACCTGGTACTCGCGGAACACCCGCGCCACGACCTCGTCGAAGGGGTTGCGGGTGGTCTCCGCGTCCGACGCCGCTCGGTCCGGGCCGATGAGCTCGTTCTTGAGATTCGAGATGCGGTTGGACAGCACCCGGCCCGTGAACTTCTTCACGTCCAGGTCCATGTCGCGGGCGATCATCGACAGCAGACGGCGCGAATCGTCGGCGTCGTAAATGGAGAAGTTCGAGTTCAGCCCCGGCACCAGCGCATGCTGCATGCGCAGGATACGCACGCACGTGGAGTGGAACGTGGCCACCCACATCCGCTGCGCGGTCGGCCCCACCAGCGACGCGACGCGCTCGCGCATCTCCGCCGCCGCCTTGTTGGTGAAGGTGATGGCCAGGATCTGCCCCGGATGCACTCCGCGCGCGCCGATGAGATGCGCGATGCGGCGCGTGAGCACCGCCGTCTTGCCCGACCCCGCGCCGGCGACGATGAGCAACGGCCGCCCCGCGTGCAGGACCGCCGCCCGCTGCTGGGGATTAAGGCCCTCCAACAGGTCATCCCGCGACCCGAACGCGTCGCGGGAATCCGCAGGTGCGGCGGCCGCGCCGAAGACTACGGGCTGGGTGCGTGCCTGTGCGGGGGCCTGCGCGGGGGCCTGCGCGGGGGCGGCGGGATCGGGGCGGGAGGAGGCAAAACCGAACGAATCAACCATGATGGGCCAAGCCTAGCCCAGCCCCCGGATGGCCCATTTGGCAGAATGGAACGCATGAACGACGACCTCATCTCCACCTTCGACGTCCGCACGCCCACCGGCACGGACGATCCGCTGAGCTCGTCCGAGATCGAGAAGTACCGCGAGGAAATCAATCGCCTGGACAACCTCATCATCGACGCCATCCGGCGCCGCACCGAGGTGAGCAAGGCCGTGGGCAAGACCCGCATGGGCTCCGGCGGCACGCGCCTGGTGCACACCCGCGA
>NZ_DURI01000030.1 GCF_012837295.1 Corynebacterium sp.
CGCACCAGCGGGGAGGTCTCCACCGGGAAGTCGCGGACGAAGACGGGGCCGTCGAGCTGGTCCCCGCAAAGCAACTCCCAGATCTCCTCGACGAGCTTGCCGTGGCCCCAGCCGGCATTGGCCGGGACCTCCAGGCCGATGGCGTCGGCGATGGCGGTGAGCTCCTCGACCGTCGAGTCGATGGTCACTTCGGGCTGGCCGGGGAACTTGCGGGCCAGCGCCTCGTTGAGGGAGGGGTACATCTCCATCTGACGCCATTCGCCGCCGAAGTCGAATTCGGTGCCGTCGGCCAGGGTGACGGTCGTCGAGCCGAAGACGGCCTCGCACACTTCCTGGATCATCTCGCGGATGTCGCGGGCGGAGTCGTCGTACGTGCCGTAGGCCTGGTAGTACTCCAGCATCGCGAATTCCGGCGAGTGCGAGGAGTCGATGCCCTCGTTGCGGAAGTTGCGGTTGATTTCGAAGACCTTCTCCATGCCGCCGACGACGCAGCGCTTGAGGTACAGCTCCGGCGCGATGCGCAGGTAAAGGTCCAGGTCGAGGGCGTTGGAGTGGGTGACGAAGGGCCGGGCCGCCGCGCCGCCGTGCAGGGTCTGCAGCATGGGGGTCTCGACCTCGAGGAAGCCGCGGCGTTCGAGCGCGTTGCGCAGCTCGCGGATGACCTTGATGCGGGTCACGGCGTTCTTCCGCGCCTCCGGGCGCATGATGAGGTCGGTGTAGCGGTGGCGGACGCGCTGATCCTCGCTGAGGTCCGAGTGCGCGAAGGGCAGCGGACGCAGGGACTTCGACGCCATCGACCATTCGGTCACCATCACGGACAGCTCGCCGCGGCGGGAGGAGATGACGCGGCCGGTGAGGATGACGAAGTCGCCGAGGTCGACGTCGGACTTCCACGCCGCCAGCGCGTCCTCGCCGACCTCCTTGAGGCTGAGCATGCCCTGCAGCTGCGTGCCGTCGCCTTCCTGCAGCGTCGCGAAGCACAGCTTGCCGGTGTTGCGCACGAAAATGACGCGGCCGACGACGGTGACGACGTCCTGCGTCTCCTCCCCCGCTTCCAGGTGGCCCCACTGCTCGCGGACCTGCGCCAGCGTGTGGGTGCGGGGCACCTCCACCGGGTACGCCTCGCCGCCCTCCGCGATCAGCTTGGCGCGCTTGTCGCGGCGGATGCGCAGCTGTTCGGGGAGGTCGGTGGCCTGCTCCTGCTTCTTCGGGGCGGCCTGCGGGGCGGTGTTCTTCGCGTCAGTCACGGTTCCTTAGGGTAGCCCACCGCTTGCCGACGCCGTGATCCGGCGTTGGCCCGGGCTTATCCGAGTTCGAAGGCGTACGGCGGATTCGCCCCGGGCCGCGACACCGTGATCGCGGCCGCGCGCACCGCCCGTTCCAGGATCGGGCCCCACTGCTCCGGCCCCCAGGACCGGACGACGTCGGCGGGGGCGGCCGCACCGTCGGCCCCGTGAGCGACCGGATCGCCGGATCCGTCAGCGGCGGCACCGGCGGCCCCGAGGCGCGCGTCGATTTCGGTGACGATGGTGCCCATCACGGTGTCCCCCGCCCCAATGGTGTCGGCGACCTCCACCTGCGGCGCCGCAGCCGAGATCTCGCCCCGCGCCGTGAACGCGGTCGCCCCGCCGGCGCCTTCCGTGAGGATCACCGCGCAGCCGGTCTCCGCGGAAATATCCGAACAGATGCGGCGGATGTCGGCGCGGGGGTCGTCGTAAAGCCAGGTGAGGTCGGCGTCGGAAAGCTTGAGTACGGCGAGATGCGGCAGCCACGTCCGGAAACGCTCCCGGTACGCGGCCGGGTCGGCGATGATCGCCGGGCGGATATTCGGGTCCAGCGCGACGGCGCGGCCGCGGTCGGCCTCGCGGAACAACACCGTCTCGTAGACGGTCGCGCCCGGCTCGAACACAAGCGAGCACGTGCCCAGGCAGACGACGTCCGCCTCGAGCGGACCCGGATCGGCGACGAGGCGATCGGCCGAACCCGCCCAATGGAAATCGAAAGTGGCCGAACCATCCGCGGCCAGCTGGGTGACGGCGAGGGTCGTGGGCTCATCGCCCGACTGCACGAGAGAGGTGTCGACCCCCGATTCCGCCAGCCTCGCCAGCCCGGCGCGACCGTAGGCGTCGGTGGACAAGCGGGACAGGAACGCGACGTCCGCACCCTGCCGGCCGGCGGTGATGGCTACGTTGAACGGGCCACCGCCCAAATGCGGGCGCAGATCCGGGCCCGCCGCATCGGGCGCGCCGGATCCACCTGGCGCATCGGACGCGCCGGAGCCGCCCGGCGCTGGCCCCGACCCTCTACCCGCCCCCGGGACGGGCACGAGGTCCACCAACATTTCTCCGCCCACGACGATCATGCCCCCACCTTAAAGAAGGCGGGGCCGGATGGCCGGGAAAACGTCGGGCCGATCGGTCGCGGGCCACCGGCAACGGGCTACCAAGCTAGGGGGCGATGGGCCACCGGCGACGGGCTACCGGCTACCGGCTACGGGGCTACGGGGCTACGGGGCTACGCGCCGATCTTGCCGCCGTCGGCCCGCACCACCTGGACGACGGCGGGGCGGGGCTGGGCGTCGCCGCCGTCGGGCCAGTTGGAGATCGGGTTCTCGGGGGTGGCGTCGTCGTCCTCGCCCGGGTGCTGGACGTTGACCATGACGCGGTTGCCCTCGACGATGGGGCCGCAGGTCTCGGCGCCGACCGGGACGGTGAGGAAGCACTTGACCTCGCCGCGGCGCTCGCCCTCGACGGCGACGGCGTAGAGGCCGTCGTTGGAGTCGAGCGCGTTGCCGTCGGTGGAGATCCACAGGTTGCCGTACTCGTCGAACGCCAGGTTGTCCGGGCAGGAGATCGGCGAGACGGACTCCTTGTCGAATCCGCCGAAGTACGTCGAGGCCTCCTCCGGGTCACCGCAGACGAGCAGCAGGTTCCACGTGCCCTTGGTGCCGGCGTGGTCGTCGTCCATCTCCAGGACCAGGCCGTTCTTGTTCTCGGTGATCGGGGCGACCTCGGTCGGGCCCTCGTAGGGGCGGCCGGCGCCGTCGGTCTCCTGGTCGATCTTGTTGTCTTGGACGCCCTGGTCGCCGCCCTCCGCCATGCCGCGGTACTTGTTGTTCGTCAGGGCGGCGTAGACCTTGCCGGTCACCGGCGACGCCTCGATGTCCTCCGGGCGGTCCATGCGGGTCGCGCCGACCTGGTCGCCGGCCAGGCGGGTGTGAACGCAGACCTCGGCGGCGTCCATGCCGTCGACGTGGGACTCGCCGGAGCCGTCGGCCTTGGCGGTCATCAGTGGGATCCACTCGATCTCGCCGTCGAACGCGCCGTCCTCGGGCAGCTCGCCGGAGCCGTCGATCTGGTCGGTCGGCGAGTTGCCGTTGAACTTGGCCACGTACAGCGTGCCCTCGGTGAGGATGCCCATGTTGTGCGCCATGTCCCCCTCCTTGATCTTGCGCGAGGAGACGAACTTGTAGATGTACTCGAAGCGCTCGTCATCGCCCGAGTAGCAGACCACGGTGCCGTCGTCGGTGACGTGGATCTGGCCGGCCTCGTGCTTGAAGCGGCCCAGCGCGGTGTGCTTGACCGGGGTCGACTCCGGGTCGGACGGGTCGATCTCGACGATCCAGTAGAAGCGGTTCGGCTCGTTCGGCTCCTTGGAGACGTCGAAACGGTCGTGGAACTTCTCCCAGCCGCGGTCGGACAGGTCGTTCTTGATGGAGTAGCGGGAGTACTTGTTCTTCAGCTCCTCGTCGTCGACCTTGTCGACGCCGCCGAAGTACTGGTCGACGTTCTCCTCGCCCGAGAGCATGGTGCCCCACGGGGTGATGCCGCCGGCGCAGTTGTTGAACGTGCCGATGACCTTCTTTCCCGTCGGGTCCTCGTTGGTCTTCAGCAGCTCGTGGCCGGCGGCCGGGCCCGAGACCGTGAACTCGGAGAATCCGGTGATGCGGCGGTTGAGCGCGTGGCCCTTGATGGGCTTGAGGAAGCCCTTGTCGTCCTCCTCGACGGCCAGCACGGTGTGGCCGTGGGCGGCGATGCCGATGTTGGCCTGCTCCTCGGTGGTCTTTTCGACGTCCCAGTCGCGGAACATCATCGGCTCGGTGGTGTACTCGTGCGAGCAGACGTAGAGCAGGGTGCCGTCGGCGGCGTCGAGGACGCCGGCGAAGTCGTTGTTGAAGCCGAACTGCTTCATCTGGGCGTCGGCGGTCTGCTTCTCGAAGTCGAACTCCGGCGCGCCGTCCTCGACCGGGTCGCCCCAGGCGATGAGCACGTTCTGCTCGTAGCCCTCGGGGATGACGACCTCGTCCTTGGTGTTCGGCTCGACGACGGAGAAGCGCATGCCCTCGAGCGACTCGCCGCCCTGGCCGCCGTTCTCGCCGCCGTCGGTGGTGGTGGTCGCGCCGGCGCCGTTGCCGTCGTCGGTGGTGCACGCCGCGAGCAGGGAGGCGCCGCCGAAGGCGACGGTCGCCGCGCCGCCGACCTTGAGGGCCTGGCGGCGGCTGTAGGCGCGCTTGGCGACGTCCGCGAAGTACTCGTTGGTCGCGAACTCGTTGGGGGCGTCGTCGCGGCAGGCGTTGCCGCACTTGTACGTGCAGGTCAGGGAGCTGCGGGAAGACGCGAACGGGTTCTTCAGCAGGTTCTTGCGGATCAGCGCCACGGCGCACCTCTTCATTTCTCGGCTGGATTCACGGGGTCGGCCCCGTCGCACGGGGGCACGCGGGGGCCGAGTCGCCGAGAAGGTTAGGGCCGCCGTGTGGCCCCCCGGTGTGTCCCGGGTGACGCCGAAGTTAACGGTTGGTGATCATCTGCATCGGCGGGGCCTCATCTCCGCCGGCCCCGTTCTCCGCTCCCCGTTTTCGCTTGACGACGGACACCGCCGACGCATCTGACGGATCCGTCCCGGGCCCGTACCGTCGTGTCATGGGTGCATTCTTCGATGACGCGACGACTCCGTACCGATTGGGAATTGCCGGGATGGTCGCCGGGCGCTCCGACATCGCCTGGCGCGACCGTGGGTTCCTCGAGCTGACCGGTGGTGACGGGGGCTCGCGAAAGAAGAGCGTCGCCCTGATCTCCGGCGGCGGCTCCGGCCACGAACCACTGCATGCGGGTTTTCTCGGCGCGGGCATGCTCCACGCCGTGTGCCCGGGGCACATCTTCACCTCGCCGAATGCCCGCCAAATCCTCGAGGCCACCCGGGCAGTCGACGACGGTTCCGGCGTGGTGCACATCGTGAAGAACTACACGGGCGACGTCATGAACTTCGGCGTGGCCGCGAAGTTGGCCGCAGAAGAGGGCATCCGGGTGGAGACCGTGCTCGTCGGCGACGACGTCGCCACGGACCTGGGCGACCGTGACGGCGGGGATGGTGCCGATGGAGAAGGCGGCGGCTCCGACGGCCCCGGCCGTCGCGGCACCGGCGCGACGATTCTCGTGGAGAAGGCGTGCGGCGCGGCGGCCGCCCGCGGCGCGGACGTCGGCGTGGTCGCCGACGTGGGCCGCAACGTCGCCAGGAGGGCCCGCTCCATCGCCATGTCGCTGAGCGGCGCGCACACGCCCGGGTCGGAGGAGTCCTTCTCCCTCGAGGAGGACGAGGCCGAGTTCGGCGTCGGCATCCACGGCGAGCGCGGCGTCGACCGGCGCACCCGCGAGGACATCGCCGACACCGTCGCCGAGATGATCGCCGAGATCCACGACGCCGCCGGCGCCCCGGAGCGGGTGCTGGTCCTGGCCAATGGCCTCGGCGGCATCGCGGGTCTGGAGCTCGGCGCGATCCTGGCCCTGGCCTGCGGCGAACTCGACTCCCGGGGCGCGACCATCGACCGCACGATGTGCGGCAACTACATCACGGCGTGGGACATGGCGGGGTTCTCGCTGACGGTCCTCGGCGTCGACGACGACCTCCTCGACCTGCTCGACGCCCCCACCACCGCCCCCGCCTGGGATGCCCCGGCCCCCTACGCGGGAGTCCCCGACATCACGGACGGCACGATCGACGAGCTCCCCGCGGCCGACTCCGGCCCGAAACAGCCCGAACTCTCGGCGTGGATCGAACGCGTCCTCGGCGCCCACGATGAGCTGACCGCCCTGGACCGCAAGGCGGGCGACGGCGACTTCGGCGTGAACATGCGCGCGGCGCTCGGCCCCTTCGACCTTCCCCTCCGGGGCACGGTCGGTGACGTCCTCCACTCGCTGGGCGAGTCTTACCTGGTCCGCGCGGGCGGCACGTCGGGCGCGGTGTTCGGCCTGTTCTTCGCCACGATGGGCGCCGCGGCCGGTGACGCGAAGTCCATCCCGGACGCCGATGTCGCGGCCGCCGCCCGCGCCGGATTGGACGCGATCGTCGAGCTGGGCGGCGCGAAGGTCGGCGACGGCACCGTGGTCGACGCCATCGCACCCGCCGTCGAGGCCCTCGAGTCCGGCGCCGATCTCGCCGGGGCCGCCGAAAAGGCCGTCGAAGGTGCGGACGCCACCGCCGCCCGGGTCGCCGGTAAGGGCCGCGCGAGCTACGTCGGCGACGCCGCGAAGGGCGTCGCCGATCCGGGCGCACTGGTCATGGGCTGGTTCTTCGAGGAACTCGCCCGATAGCTCCCCGTCTTCGCTTTACGACGGTTCCACCGTGAACAAATCTCCCGGGGTGCAGGCCAAGGCGTCGCAAAGCAACGTGAGCGTGGAAAAACGGACGGCCTTGGCTCTGTCGTTCTTCATCACCGACAGGTTCACGGTGCTGATGCCGACCATGTCGGACAAGGCGCGCAGCGTCAGGCCCCGCTCCTCGAGCAGGCGGTCGAGGTGGCAGCGGACGCGGTGGCCGTCGGCGCCGGGCACATTCGCGGGGACCATCAGACCAGGCCCTCCGTGTCACGCTCCAGGACGCTGGCGCGGCGGATGGCCACGCCGACGAGCGACAGCGTCATGACCAGCACGTACATCACGATGAAGTCCTGCGTGTCGATCGCCGGGATGCTCATCCAATGCAGATTCAGATCGCGCAGCACCATGTTGCCGCCCAACATGCCCACGAAACCGGGCACGAACATGTAGAAGATCAGCGCCCAGCACATCGCCGACACCCAGCGGTACGAGCCGAGCGTGAAGAAGTCGCCGCGCAGGAAGTTCCGCGCCAGCCCCGCGCCACACAGGACGACGACCACCAGCGCCGCCACCCCCAGCCAATGGGCGGCCCACAGGAAGCTCGCCGCGCCGTCGGAGATCAGCTCGCGGGCGACCGCGCGGCCATTGTCGACCGAGGCCCGGTCGGCGACGCGGGCGACCTTGGCCGGCACGCCCTCGCCGCCGATCAGTGGGCGCAGTGCGTAGCCGAGCAGCAGGAACACCGCCAGGCCCAGAGCGAAAACGGTCGCGTAGATGTCGGTGCGCTCGCGGCGCGGCGACATCGGCTTCGGGTAGCGGCGCTCGGGGCGACTGGAGCGGTCGGGAGCTTCGCGCTGGTCACGACCGCCACTGAAGGCAGCCCGATCTCCGTCAAATGAATCGGGGTTTCCGGGACGGGCGTGGCCGCCGCTGAACTCGTCGCGCGCCCGGTTCGCGTCGCCGCCTTCTCGTCGCCGATCGTCGTTCCAGGTGGACATCATGGCCTCCTCGGACCTTGGGGTGGCGGGTGCCGCTCTCGCCGCACATCGATGATCGATGGCCCAACGATTTTCGATACCCTATCGATAATCGTTAATGTAGCGCCCCGGCCCGAGTGGCGCAACGTTTTTCGTTGTGTTTTTCCATTCCCGCCGGTCACCTCATCCGCCGAGCTTCCACAATCAGCCTCCAAACCCTCGGCCAGCGCAAGAACGCCCGCCGCCGGCCCAAGGCGGCTACGGGGACTAAGCCGCGTCGGCGATGGCGGGGGCCGGTTCGCGGGTTTCGTGCCCTATGAGTGCCACCGCTTTTCGCGACCTGCGGAAACGCTTTTATCGACGCGGCGTTGGCATCCATACGGCACGAGACTCCCCGACCGCGGTAATTCGCGCCCCGGACGGCGGTCGCCGCGCGGCGGAAACGACGAAACCCGCCGTCCAGGGCGGGACGGCGGGCGTCGTAAAGCGAAAAGCGCGGCTAGACCGAGAACTCGTCGGGCTTGCGGGGATCCCACAAGCCGGAGCCGACGGGCACGTTCGCGGGGTCGTCGCCCTCGGTGACGATGGCGTTGTTCTCGTCGACGAAGATGACGTGCGGCTTGCGGGTGCGGGCCTCCTCGTCGGACATCATGCCGTAGCCGATGATGATCACCAGGTCGCCGGGCGAAATCAGGCGCGCGGCGGCGCCGTTGATCGAGATGATCCCCGACCCGCGCTCGCCGGTGATGCAGTACGTGGTCAGGCGATTGCCGTTGTCGATGTCTACGATGTCGATCTGCTCGCCCTCGAGCAGATCGGCGGCCTCCATCAGATCGGCGTCGATCGTGCAGGAACCGACGTAATGCAGATCCGCCTGCGTCACGGTGGCGCGGTGGATCTTGGACTTCAGCATGGTGCGGAACATCAGCGGCCTCCCTCGGTCGCAGTGCCGGAATCTCGGGTGTCGGATTCGAAATCGGCGGAGTCGGAGTCGGTGTCGGTGGCGGAATCGGTGGTCCCGGCGCTGCCGCCCTCCGAAACCGGACGCCGCACAGTACCACCCTCAACGCCATCGGCGCGAGAATCCATTCCCCCCGCCCCGAAACCGGCGCCCCGCAGGCCCTCGCGCGCCTGGCGTGCCTCGCGCTCGGCGCGGACCTCGTCGACGCGGGCCTTGAGCTTCTTCAGCTCGGCCATCTCCTCCTCGGTCAGCGGCGCATCGTCGACGCCGGCGGCGGACAGCGCGGCCTGGGCGATCTCGCGGTCGCGCATGTCGCCGAGCAGCACGCCGACGTTGTCGATCAGCCGCGTCGTGCCGACCTTCGCCGCCACGAGCAGCCGCGCCTCGCCCTCCTCGGGAACGGGGCCGAGGCCTGCGCCGCGGAGTTCGAGGTAGTCGACCTCGACCTCGGGCCGCTCGGCCAGCACGGCCCGCGCGGTGGACAGGACGGCCTCGGCGCCGTGGTCGCCGACGTGCGCGCCCGCGGTCAGCGCCGCCGACAGGGTGACGGCCAGCTCGCGCTCGTCGGCCGACAGGTAGCGGTTGCGGGAGCTCATGGCCAGGCCGTCGGCCTCGCGGATGACGGGCACGCCGTGCAGCTGCACCGGCATGTTCAGGTCGGTGACCATCTGCTGCATCAGCGCCAGCTGCTGGAAGTCCTTCTCGCCGAAGATCGCGTCGGTGCAGTTGGTGATGTTGAACAGCTTGTTCACCACGGTCAGCGCGCCGGCGAAGTGCCCGGGCCGCGTCGCGCCCTCGAGCTCGTCGGCCAGCGGGCCGGGATGCACGGTGGAGCGGAAGCCGTTCGGGTACATCTCGCGGGCGTTGGGCGCGAACACGAGCTCGCAGCCGACGGCCTTCAGCTTGGCCACGTCGTCGTCGAGGGTGCGCGGGTAGGCCTCGAAGTCCTCGCCTTCGCCGAACTGCAGCGGGTTGACGAAGATCGACGCCACGACCACTGCCCGCGGCAGCGACTGGGCCGCGCGGACGAGTTCGAGGTGCCCCTCGTGCAGGGCTCCCATGGTGGGCACGAGCACGACGGGTCGCCCGGTCTTGCGGAATGCGCGCGTGACCTGCGCGATTCCCGCGATGGTGTCGTGGACGGTGATGTCTCCGGCGGTGTAGCCGCTCACTTTTCCTCCGAAACTGCGCGAACGCCCGTCTGACGTTCGTCCGTGTCCCCCCGGTGTTCCCCGGGAAACTCCCGATAGACGGTAGTCCCCCGCCCCCGGCGGATCCTAGTCGGCCCCGGTGGGGTGGTCCCCCAGTTCGCGCAGGACGTCGGCGGAACCCTTCATTTCGGCGATGCGCCGGGCGAGCGCGCGGTAGGCGGGGGTCGCGCGGGGCAGTTCCTCGCCGATGACTCCGAGATGCTTTGCGACGGTGCCCGCGTCATCCCGCGCCGCCGGCCCCGTCAGGGCGCGCGGGCCCCATTTCAGGGCGTTGTCCAGCGACGCTTCGAGCAGGGGGCCGAGGAGGGCGGCGGCCTGTTCGCGGGCGGCGCCCGGCGAATGCGACGCGGCGGGGTCGCCGCCGTCGGAGATGGCGCGGGCCAGCAGTTCGACGGCGTCGGCGACGACGGCGCCCAGGTGGTTGGAGCCGTGGGCCATGGCGGCGTGGTACAGCGGCCTGCGGCTTTCGGGGATGGGGATGGCCCGGCCGCCGATTTCGGAGATGAGCAGTTCGGCCACGGTGCGGGAGAGCTCGTCGCCGACGGTGACGCCCCACGGGCAGCCCGCGAGGCGATCGGTGTCGTCTGGCACGCCGGCGAAGGTCATGGCCGGGTGCGCGGCGATGGTCAGCGCGCCGGTCAGTGCGATGGGGTCGAGGACCGCGCGGCCGCGGGAGCCGGCGACGTGGGCGACGATGCGCCCGGACCCGACGTGCGGGACGATCTGCTCGACGACCCCGGGCAGCTCCGGGTCGGGCACGGCGAGGATGATCAGTTCGGCGTCGCGGGCGGCGGAGACGACGTCGGTGATGCGGGCCTGCGGCAGCCGCAGTGCGGCGCGGGCCCGGGACGCCTCGGAACGGGCGACGACTGCGGTGACGGCGTGGCCCGCGCGGGCGAGGGCTTCGCCCACGGCGGTGCCGACCGCCCCGGCGGAAATGACCGCGGCGGTGAGTCGGGGGGCTCCCGGCACTGCCGGCTACTCCCCGGAGTCCTTGCGCGCTCGCATCTGGGCGAGCAGCTCGGCGACGGTCAGGCCGCCCTCGTGGTCCTCGGCCCGGCGGCGGCCGTGGCGGGAGCGGCGGCCGGCATCGGCGGCCTCGGCATCGTCCGCGGAATCCGCGGCGGAGTCGGCCTGCGAAGCATCGGCCGGGGTTGCGTCGGGGGCATGGGCCCCTCGGGCGACGGGCTCGTCGGCGATGGGGAACCCTGCGGTCTCGGGGTCGACCTCCGCCTGTTCCCGGCCGCTCTCCTCGCCGCTCTCCTCGTCGCCCTCTTCGTCGATGCGGGGGAGCACGGCGGTCGGGCGGGACTCGGCGGCGTCGGGGCCGGGGCGGTACTGGGCCTTGGTTTCGGCGGCGGCCTCAGCCGGCTCGTCGTCATCCTCGGCCTCCGCCGGGGTCTCCCACGGCACGGCCTTGAACGACCCGGTGTTGAAGCCGCCGCCGTAGGAATGGCCGGGCACGCCATTGTCCACGACGGGCACGTCGACGGGCTCGCGGCCGTCGTCCTCGCGGGCCTCGAAGGCCTCGTTCTCGTCCCACTCCTCCGGCACGCCGGGCACGGTCTGGTCATCGGCGTCCGAACCGTGCAGACCGTGGGGCCCGTGGTTGGTGTGAGTGCCCACGGAACCGTTGGCGGTGGCCTCGGCGCGGTGCGCGGTGGCGCGAGGCTTCGGGCGCTGGTGCGACTCGGGGTCCTTCAGCGGCGACGACGACGGGGCGTCGAGCTCGCGCAGGCGTTCGGCCCGGGCGCGCAGCGCGATGCGCTCCTCGTCCAGGTCCGCACCCAGCAGCTCGGCGAGGTGCTCGCGCAGCGCGATGATCTCCGCGCGCAGCTGCGCGATGGTGTCGTCCGACTTCGCGTCGAGGGAATCGAGGTAATTCTGCTCGAGGATGAGCTCCTGCTCGCGGTGCGTGGCCAGCTCGCGGTCGAGCTCGAGGCCGTGCATGACCTCGAGGTCGGCGATCCGCTCGCGCTCGGCGGCCAGCTGGCGGCGGTACCTCGTGACCAGCAGCGCGCCGATGACCGCGGCCCACAGCCCGGCGAGCACGGCGATCTTCATCCACCCGGTGGAATCGGTGAACAGCATGACGACGCTCGCCACGACGGCCAGCGCGATCAGCGCCGCCATCATCGCGGTGGCCACCTTGTCGGTGGCGTCTCCGTCGCCCGTCGCCGTCGGGCGATCCTCGCGCGGCGTAGCGTCGGCGCCCTCGTCCCACTGCTCGACGTGCCCGGACTCGGCCACGTCCGGGTGCTGCCCGTTTCGGTCCACGTCGAAATCCTCCGGTTGAGTCATGTTCCCCAGCCTACCGACGGCGGCACGGGTTCCCCGCCCGACGCGGCGGGAGGATCGTCATCTGGGGGAACCTGGCACGATCGCTCGAGCCACATTCCGGCGGCGGCCAGCGCCAGCCCGCTTCCGGCGCCTACGGCGAGCACGGGCCCGTCTCCCGCTGCGGCGGCGAGCTCCGACCAGTTCGGGATCGCCCACGCCAGCGCACCGGCGTAGAGCCCGGCCAACACCGCCCCCAACCACGCGGACGCGGTGCCGATGACCAGCCACCGCGCCATGGTCAACGGCTGGATCTGGCTGGAGTCCTGGCCGATGCGGCCATCGTCGAGGGCCGTGCGGATCCACCTCGCCCCGGCGACGCAGACGAGCGTGAGCACCCACGGGAACAGCAGGTCCCACCAGCTGCGCGCGCCCATCTCGCCGTAGAACCGCCCGTAGAGCAGGTACCCGGCCAGCGCCAGGACCAGTGCCGCGACGATCAGCGACACCGGCGAGGTCGGTTTCATCTGGTTCACGGCCCCCAGCCCCCCGGGTCCCGCCGCACGGCGGCGACGTCCTCCGGATCCAGCTTTGCGACGAGCTCGTCCACCCGTGTTCCGCCCAGAACCGCGTCGGGGTCGGCGTCGAGCCACGGGACGAGCACGAAGGCCCGCTCACGGGCGAAGGGGTGGGGCAGCGTCAGCACCGGGTCATCCGAGGTGATTTCGGCGTCCACCGATCCCGATCCCGGGGCGGTCGACGCGTCGGCCGGAGCGTCGTCAAGCGAACGAACCTGGACCACGTCGACGTCGAGGGTGCGCGGGCCCCAGTGGACCTCGCGGACGCGGCCGGCGGCGTTTTCCAGGGACTGGCCGAATCGCAGCAGCTCCAGCGGCGTCCGGTCGACCTCGACGACGAGGACGGCATTGAGGAAATCGCCCTGCTCGACGCCTCCCCACGGCGGCGTGGCGAAGACGGCGGAGCGGGCGACGGTGACGTCGGCGAAGGCGTCGGCGACCCCGCGCAGCGCGGCCCGGGCGTCGCCCAGGTTCGCGCCGATCGACAGCACCGCGCGGATCATCGCCGCGTCTTCCGGGACCTGCGCGCGGTGACGGCGACGTCGCCGAACTCCAGCGGGATCGGAGCCTGCGGCTTGTGGACGGTGACCTCCACCGCATGCAGCAGGCCCCCGTCGTCGTCGGCCATGAGCTTTTCGGCGATCTCGACGGCGACGGTTTCGATGAGGTCGCGCGGCGGGCCGGCGATGACGTCGTGGGCGGTCTGCGCGACGGCGCCGTAATCGACGGTGTCCGACAAATCGTCGCTGGCCGCGGCGGCGCCGAAGTCCAGCCACAGGGTGACGTCGCAGCTGAAGTCCTGGCCGTCGCGCTTCTCGTGGTCGAAGACGCCGTGGTTGCCGCGGACCTTCAGGCCGGTCAGGGCGATGCGGTCGGCCACGTCAGCTCCCCTCCCCCGGCACGGCATTCCGCATCGGCTCGTTGCCGCCGCCGGCCGGGTAATCGCCGTCCGCGGTGACTCCCTCGGGCGCGCGGCCCGCGGTCCACGCCGCCGCGACGTGGACGGCGTCGCGGCTGGCGGCGACCTCGTGCACCCGCACGGCCCACGCGCCGGCGGCGGCCGACAGCGCCGAAATCGCGGCGGTCGCGTCGTCGGCGTCTCGTGGTGCGCGCGGGGCGCCGTCGACGACGGTGGCCGTGAAGCGCTTGCGGCTCCCCCCCCCC